>JBFYZM010000311.1:0-6459 GCA_041309505.1 Candidatus Krumholzibacteriota bacterium | reverse complement strand
GACGACCCCGATCGCTTCGTACGGAAAACGAAAGAGCCAGTGGGCTTCGATCACCTCACGCCACTTGTTGAGAAGATTCGCCGAATAGACCGTCACCTTCGGCCACATCTTCCAGGTCGGGTGGTTGAGGACCTGCTCGACGGTGACGCCGGCGAGATCCGCCTGGCGTCTTCCGTAGAACGGCCCCCCCGACGCGGTCAGGATGATTTCGATCGTTTCGTCCCGGTGCCCGCGCAGGCAGCGTTCGAGGGAAAAATGCTCGCTGTCGATCGGGATGATCGCTTCGCGAGCGCTCGAAAAGCGCCTCGAGATGAGCTCTCCGGCCGTGACGAGCGTTTCCTTGTTCGCGAGCGCCACCTGGCAGCCGAGCTCGAGGGCGATTATCGTCGGCCTGAGCCCCGAAATCCCGACGAGAGCGTTGACGACGACATCGGGCTTCGTTTCTCGGATGAGCGCCTCGATCCCTTCGTCGCCGTACCCCGCGGCTCGCCCCGCGAGATCCCGCTCCTTCATGAGCGCGCCGGCTGATGCGGCGTTCCGCGCCGAATACCGGGCTCCGGGAAACCGCCTGAGCTGGAGCGCAAGCTCCTCCACGTTGCTCCCGGCGGCAAGCCCCACGACGTCGAAATCGCCGCGCGCGCGATCGAGGATCTCGAGCGCGGATCTTCCGATCGATCCGGTCGAACCGAGTATGACGATTCTCTTCATCATGCGAATATCACGTACTTCAGAGCGTAATAGATCAGGGGAGCCGTGAAAAGCAGCGAATCGAACCGGTCGAGGACGCCGCCGTGCCCGGGAATCGTCCGGGAGGAATCCTTGATCTTCACGTCCCGTTTGATCATCGATTCCGAGAGATCGCCGAGCTGCCCGACGACCGAAGCGCCGATCGCGAGCCCGACGGCCTCGACGATCGACAGATACGGCGCGAATGTCGCGCGGGCGACGAGAATTCCGACGAGCGAGCACAGCACGCCGCCGATCGCCCCCTCGAGCGTCTTTCCCGGTGAGATGCTCGGAAACAGCTTGCGCGTGCCGAGCCAGCTCCCGATGAAATACGCTCCCGTGTCGTAGCACCAGGTCAGGGCGAAGGTCACCATCACGAAGGAAAAGCCGAGCGAATAATCGAGCCCCTTGAGATGGGGCAGCTCCCTGAGAAGAATGAGATGGCTGCCGAGCCATCCGATATAGAAGACGCCGAACACGGTGACGGAGATGTGATAGACGGCGAGCCCCTTCTCCTTCCGCGCGAGCTCGAGCACCATGATCCCGATGAACATGACGCTCAGGAACAGATTCGCGTAAATGCCCTGCTGAAAGAATACGCCCCAGGAAAGCGCCAGTCCGCTCAGGATCCCCGCCGCCCGGTACGGCTTGAGCCCCTTCGCCTCCATCATCTTGTAGAACTCCCAGAGGCCGATGAGGATCATGATGTTGATGAGGCCGAGATAGTAATATCCCCCGCGCCGCGCGATGATGATGAGGCACGGGATGAAGATGACGGATGCCACGATCCGCTTCACGATCCCCTCGTGCCTGCGGGGAGCCGCCGCGCCCGCGTCGTGTGCGTTCATCCGATGCTCCTTACCCGACATCGTCGCCCGAACCTTCCTTGACCGTGCCGAATCTCCTCTCCCGGCCGAGATACTCGCGGATCGCGGCGAGGAGATGCTCCTCCCGGAAATCGGGCCAGAGCGTCTCGGTAACGACGATTTCGGTGTACGCAACCTGCCAGAGGAAGAAATTGCTCAACCGCATCTCCCCGCTCGTTCTGATGAGAAGATCGGGATCCATCAGATCCGGGTCGTACAGGAACCGCCGGAACGACTTCTCGTCGAGATCGTCCGCGGCGAAGCTCCGCTCCCGAACCGCAACGGCGAGCTTTCGCGCCGCGTCGACGATCTCCGCCCTTCCGCCGTAGCTCAGACACAGATTGAGGATCATTCCCGTGTTACCCGAGAGCTTCCCGATCGTCTCGTCGAGCGTATCGAGCGTCTCGCGCGGGAGCATCCCGAGTCTTCCGATCGCCCGCAGGCGAATGTTGTTTTCGGCGAGCTCCAGGTACTCCGACCGAAGCACCTCGCCGAGAAACCGCATGAGCCCGTCCACTTCGAGACGAGGCCGGTTCCAGTTCTCCAGGGAAAACGTGTACAGGGAGAGCGCGGAGAGCCCCAGTTTCGCCGAGGCCCGGATCGTCGCGCGCACCGACTCGGTACCCGCGCGATGGCCGGCGAGACGCGGCAGCATGCGCTTCTTCGCCCACCGCCCGTTCCCGTCCATGATGACGGCGACGTGCCGCGGAAGCGCCGGATGCGCCTTCAGCTCGTGTATCGCACGATCGATGGAATCGCTCATCGTCCCGTTTCCCGGATCGCGTCCGCGCCGCTCTAGACTTCGAGAATTTCCTTTTCCTTCGCCGCGAAAATTTTGTCGAGATCGACGATCTTCCGGTCGGTGAGATCCTGTATCTCTTTCTGGCTGCGGTGCAGATCGTCCTCCGTGATCTTGTGATCCTTCTCGATCTTCTTCAGCTTGTCGATCGCGTCCCGGCGAACGTTCCGGATCGCCACTTTCGCCTCCTCGACCATGTGTTTCACGGCCTTCACGAGCTCCTTGCGCCGTTCCTCGGTGAGGGGCGGCAGCGGGATCCGGATGAACGTGCCGTCGCTCTGCGGATTCAACCCGAGGTTCGACGTCTGGATGGCCTTGACGATCTCGCCCACGAGGGGCTTCTCCCACGGCTGCACCGTTATGAGCTTCGGATCGGGAACGACGACGTTCGCGACCTGCTTGAGGGGGACCTTGGATCCGTAGTAATCGACCTTGACGCTGTCGAGGAGCGCGGGCGAAGCCTTCCCCGTTCGAATCGTCGTCAGCTCCGTCTCCGTTTTTTCTATCGTCGCTTTCATGTGCTTTTCGGCGGTCAGAAAAATCTCTTTCGTTTCCATCGGTGCCGACCTCCTTACTCGACGACGGTGCCGAGACGCTTCCCCTCGAGCACCCGCGTCAGATTGCCTTTCTTGAGAATGTTGAACACGACTATCGGAATGCCGTTCTCCCTGCAGAGAGCGACGGCGGTGGCGTCCATGACCCGCAGGTCGTCCTTGAGCACGTCGATGTAGCGAAGCCTCGTCTTCAGCACCGCCTTCGGATCCTTCACCGGGTCGCTCGTGTAGATTCCGTCGACCTTCGTCCCTTTGAGGAGCGCGTCCGCCTTGATCTCCACCGCCCGGAGCGCCGCTGCCGTATCGGTCGTGAAATACGGATTGCCCGTGCCGCCGGCGAGAATCACAAGGCGCCCGTTTTTCAGATGATCGAGCGCCTGGCGCCTGATGTACGGCTCGGCGAACTGTTCCATGGTGATGGCCGTCATGACGTGGGCCTCGACGCCGGCTCGCTCGAGCGCCGCCTGGAGCGCGAGCGCGTTGATGATCGTGCCGAGCATCCCCATGCAATCGGCGGCGACCCGGTCGACCCCCTTCTCGCTCGCCTTGTATCCGCGGAGAATGTTCCCCCCGCCGATCACGACGGCGATCTCGCTTCCCGCGTCGACGGCCTCCCGCAGCTCCTCCGCGAACACCGCGACCCTGTCGAAATCGATGCTCGTGTCGGCGCCGCCGAGCACTTCGCCGCTCACCTTGAGCAAGAGCCTTTTGAACCTCAGCTTACGTTTCACGATCAACTCCTTCCCGGTCTTCGCGAGGCGCCGTCCGGCCGCGGCGGGCGGAACCGGAGCGGGCGATAAAAGGGCGCAGGGGGAAACCCCCTGCGCCCCTGTTTTCATGGCCGCGGCCCAATTTCGCACATCCGGGATCTCAGCTCAGATCCTCCCCCAGCTGAAAACGACTGAAGCGGCGCACGATGATGTTCTCACCGAGCTTTGCGATGGCGTCCGTAACGAACTGTCCCACCGTCTCCTCGTCGTTCTTGATATAGGGCTGATCGAGAAGACAGGCCTCATGGTAGAACTTCTCGAGCTTCCCTTCAACAATTTTATCGAGCACGTTCGCCGGTTTGCCCGACGCGGCCGCCTGGTTGCGGTAAATCTCCCGTTCCCGCTCCACGATCTCCTTCGTAAGTTCTTCCCGGCGCACGACGATCGGCGAAGCCGCGGCGATCTGCATCGTGAGCTCCTTGCCGAGCGCCTGGAAGGCGGGGGTCCGGGCGACGAAATCGGTCTCGCAGTTGATTTCGAGCATGACGCCGATCTTCGCTCCCGGATGGACATACGAGAAGACGCATCCCTCTTTCGTTTCCTTGCCGGCGCGTTTGGCGATCTGCGAAAGACCCTTCTCCCGCAGGAACTTGATCGCCTTCTCGAAATCCCCGTCCGCGTCCTGGAGCGCCCGCTTGCAGTCCATCATGCCGGCGCCCGTTTTATCGCGCAGCTCCATTACCCGTTTCGGTGTAATATCCATTCGCTATCCTCCGCTGTGCAGTGCGTTGATCCCTGAACGCTTCAGCGCCCCGGTTCCTGTTCTTCCATATCCGCGCCTGCCTTCTTGGCGACGCTCCGCTTTTGATCCTTGGGTTCCGGAGCGAGTTCCGCCTTCTCCGGCTTTTCTGGCCTCTTGTTCTTGTCCTCGAGAAATTCCTTGTTCTTGAGATACCTGCCCCTGCCCTCGATGATGGCGTCGGCAAGCTCTTTCGTGAAGAGCTTGATCGATCTGATCGCGTCGTCGTTCGCCGGAACGGGGAAATCGACCTCATCCGGATCGGCGTTCGTATCCACGAGACCGATGATCGTGAGCCCGAGTTTGCGCGCCTCCTTGACCGCGATCTCTTCATTCTTCGTGTCGACGACGACGAGACACGATGGGATAGCGGTCATCCCCCTGATACCGGAAAGCACCTTGAGGAGCTTCGCCTTCTGCTTGTTGACGCTGAGAATCTCTTTCTTGGACAGCTGGTTGATCCGGCCGTCCTTCTCCATCGCCTCGAGATTCTCGAGACGCTCCATGCTCTGTTTGATCGTTTTGAAATTCGTGAGGATGCCGCCGAGCCATCGCTCGTTGATATAATACATCCCGCTGCGGGTCGCATCCTCCTGGATGCTCTCCTTCGCCTGCCGCTTGGTCCCGACGAAGATCGTGGTCTTCCCCTCCGCCGACAGGCTCTCGATCGCACGGTAGGCTTTTTCGAGCTGCTCCATCGTCGAGCGGAGATCGATGATATAGATGCCGTTTTGTTCCTTGTAGATATAGGGCTTCATTTTGGGATTCCAGCGACGTGTCTGGTGCCCAAAATGCGCGCCCGCTTCGAGCATGTCCTTGATGGTGACGTTCACCGTGCGGCCTCCTTTGGTTTCGCCTCCACCCCTCTCGGGCGGACTCAATCCCCTCTTTCGGGGACACCTCGAGCCGTTACGAGGGATGTGTGTATTCGATCGGAATTATCTCTTGGAGAACTGGAACTTTCTCCGCGCTCCCGCCTGCCCGTACTTCTTCCGTTCCTTCTCGCGCGGGTCTCTCGTGAGAAAACCCCCGACCTTGAGAACCTTCTTCTGAGTCTCGTCCTGCATGATGATCGCTCGGGCGATACCGAGTCGAAGCGCTCCTGCCTGCCCCGCGACACCGCCCCCCTTCACCGTCGCCTTGACGTCGTATTTGCCCAGGGTGCTGGTGACCTGGAACGGCTGCTTGACGACCATGGAGAGGCTTTCGCGATGCAGATACTCGTCGAGCTCGCGCCCGTTGATCGTGAACGTGCCCGATCCGAGAGACAGGAACACCCGGGCGACCGAGGATTTCCTCCTGCCTACTGCGTGGAACATCTCCTTTGCCAAAGTATCACCTCCCTTCGCGGCTCGTTAAACCGATACGCGCCCCGCGCGCGAGAGCGCGCGTGCGCACGATCAGAACTCGAGCACCTGAGGCTTCTGGGCCTCGTGCGGATGCTCCGGCCCCGCGTACACCTTGAGCTTCTTGAGCAGCCTTCTGCCCAAGCGGTTGTGGGGCAGCATCCCCTTGACCGCGTGCGTGATGACGAACTGCGGATTCTTCGCAATCGCGTCCTTGAACGCCGTCAAACGGAGACCGCCGGGATACCCCGTGTAGCGCCAATACGTCTTCGTATCGCGCTTGTTCCCGGAGATGGAGACGTTCGAGGCGTTCACGATAACCACGAAATCGCCGTGGTCCATGAAGGGTACGAAGCCGACTTTCCCCTTGCCCCTGAGGACCTGCGCGATCTGGGAAGCGAGTCTGCCGAGAGGCTTTCCGGTCGCATCGACGATGTACCAGTCCCTGCGAACCTCGCTCCCTTTCAAAATGGTTGTTTTCTGCTGCATCGTTTTCCTCCAAACGGACATATTACTGCTCGCTCGCGATTCGCTCGCGAAACAACAAAATATATACGCAGTAAGGAATTATGTCAAGTGCCATTCCAGCAATATATGGAAGATCTCTCCTCACCCATCGCCGCACGGCCTCCCGTCCCGAGGCAATCGAAAAGTCCGGC
>JBFYZM010000310.1:0-4275 GCA_041309505.1 Candidatus Krumholzibacteriota bacterium | reverse complement strand
CCCCCGTCTTGGGGGGTAGGTGATCGTTGGGGGCCGCCGCGATCCGAGCGCGCCTCACCCGTGGAATTCGCGCTTCCCGAGCTCCTTATCGAGCATAACAAGCCCCGAGCCCGAATCCTTGATCCTCCCGAGCATCTGGACGATCTTCGAGGTTGACGCCTCTTCCTCGACCTGCTCCTTCACGAACCAGTCGAGAAGCCCCTTCGCGGGATAGTCCGACTCCTTCTCGGCGAGCTTGTACAGCCCGTTGATCTTGCTCGTGATGAACTTCTCGTGCTCGTAGGCGGCCTTGAACGCGTCGAGCGGCGAAGTCCATTTCACCTTCGGCTTGTCGATCGCGTCGAGCTCGATCCGGGCGCCGCGGTCGCGCAGATGATCGAAGAACTTCATCGCGTGCGCCTCTTCCTCCATTCTCTGGACGCGCATCCAGTTCGCGAACCCGTCGAGGCCCAGCGAAATGAAGTATGCGGCCATCGAGAGATAAAGGTATCCGGAGTAGATCTCATGATTGATCTGCTCGTTGAATGCGGTATGGATCTTCGTGCTGATCATTCAAAATCACATTCCCTTCCATAGGCCGTGGATGTTGCAGTACTCCCGCGCCCAGACCTGCTTCGCCGTGACGTTGAAAACCGCCTCGGGCGCATCTCCCGGCTTGAGGAATTTCCGGTACGCCTCGCCGTCGGCGACGAGCTGGATCCATTCTATGTAGTGCTTCTCTTCCATCGGATGAGGCACGGACCCCACCTTCACCTTGTAGCCGTTCGCGACTTTCTCGATCACGGGAACGTGCTTCTCCTTCGTCGCGTCGGTCGAATTCTCCTCGAGGAGCTTCATCGGCTCCCCGCAGCAGACGAGCTCGCCGTTTCCCCCGTGGAGCACCTCGACGATATTTCCGCATTTCGCGCACTTGTAGATCTCGAGTCTCTGCGCCATTTGAATCCGCCCCCTTTCATGTTCTCCGGTAACGTGAGCCGTTCACGGAAACGATTGTACTCCGCGACGGCGGCCCGATCAATAGTTCTCCCCGAGAATCTCGAAATGCGCTCTCGGGTGCGCGCACGCGGGACAGACCTCGAGGGCTTCCGTTCCCTCGTGCAGATACCCGCAGTTGCGGCAGCGCCAGACGACCTTCGCGTCGCGCTTGAAGACTCTCCCCTTTTCGATGTTCGCCTTGAGCGCCAGGTAACGCTTCTCGTGCTGCTTCTCGGCGACCGCGATCGATTCGAGAATCGCCGCGATGCCTTCGAAGCCCTCTTCCCGGGCGGTCTTCGCGAATCCGGGGTACATCTCGGTCCATTCGTAATGCTCTCCGCCGGCGGCCTCGGCGAGATTCTCGGCCGTCGTGCAAATGATGCCCGCGGGGAACTTCGCCTGGACCTCGACCTCTCCTCCCTCGAGGAGCTTGAAGAGACGCTTCGCGTGCTCCTTTTCCTGATTCGCCGTCTCTTCGAAGATCGCCGAGATCTGCTCCAATCCCTCCTTCTTCGCCTGGCTCGCGAAATAGGTATACCGGTTGCGCGCCTGCGATTCCCCGCAGAACGCCGTGAGAATGTTCCTCTCCGTCTTGGTGCCTTTGAGCGACATCGTTCGCTACCTCCTTGCGTGAGTGTGTGTGCTTCTACCGATCGACGATTCCCTTGATTGTGTAGCCGAGCGATTCGACGGCCCGCGCGAGCTGCGCGTCGTCGAAGCCGCTCCCGGCGACCAGGGCTTCACCGCGTTTGAGATCGACTTCGGCGGATACGACGCCCGCGCTCTCGAGAAGCGCGCGCCGCACCGCGTTCGCGCAGTGATTGCACGTCATGCCTTCTATCGAAATGCGGACGGTCCGTCCGGCCCCGCCCGCGTCGGCGACCGATCCGACCTTCGCCGGGCGGATGAACGCGTAGCCGAGAACCGCGAGGAGCGCGAAGGCCGAGGTCGTGTTCACGAAGCCGGGGAGCATCCAGTGCGAATGCGCCATCGAATGCGACATGCTTCCCCGAAACACGGCGTCGAGAACGAGCCCCGCCGCGAGGGCGGACGCCGCCACCGAGGCGAGGTAGATGCCCGCGATCCGCTTGCCCATGATCTTCCATACGGTGGTGATGGTCGCGGCGTTCGTGGCGGGACCGGTCATGAGGAAGACGAGCGCCGCCCCGGGGGAAATCCCTTTCATCAT
Source organism: Candidatus Krumholzibacteriota bacterium (assembly GCA_041309505.1). GTDB lineage: Bacteria > Krumholzibacteriota > Krumholzibacteriia > Krumholzibacteriales > Krumholzibacteriaceae > SSS58A. The sequence goes on along the minus strand of JBFYZM010000310.1, from coordinate 2,111 downwards.
GAGCGCCGCGGCGATCGGCACCGAGGCCGTCGCGCAGACGTAAATCGGAATCCCGACCGCCATCATGACAAGCATCGAGAGGATTCCTCCGCCGAGGATGCCCGCGAAGAAATCGTCCGGGACCGCCGCCGAGATGGCTGCCGCGACGAGAATGCCGACGATGAGCGCCTTGTGTATGTCGCGCGGAAGCGCGACGAATCCGTACCTGACGGCGCGCAGCAGGCCGCCTCCGCGATTCTCGACGCCGCTGCAGCATTCCGCCGTGCAGACCGGATGCTCGTCGGCGGGAGCGCCCTTATCGTATCCGAATATGTTCACGAAAACGCCGCCCAGAATCCCGCTCAGGAAAGCGACCACGGGCCTGAAGACGGCGAAAACGGGGCCGAGAAGGCTCAGGGTGACCATGATGCTGTCCACACCGGTCTGGGGCGTCGAGATGAGAAAGGAGGTCGTTGCGGCCGCGCTCGCGCCGTGCCTGCGCAGGGACGCCGCGACCGGAATGACGCCGCACGAGCAGAGGGGCAGCGGCACGCCGAATACCGCCGCCTTGAGCACCTGCCAGAACCCGCGCCCCCCCAGATGGCGCTCGACGGTCTCGGGCTTCACGAGCACCGAGAGAAGACCCGCGACGAGAAAGCCGAAGAGGAGAAACGGCGACATCTCCCGAAGGGTCGACCAGACGGAACGGCCGAATTCAGCAATAAATTCCTGCACGATCCTCCTCCGTTTCGCTCCGCAGTATGCCGAGCCGGGTCAGCGCAAAATCGTATTTCACCGGATCGTCCGGGGAGATCTCTCCGAACGCCGCCGTTACCTCGCGCGCCGCCCGAAGATCGGCCGCATGCCGCTTCGTGAGACCGAGCCTCGTCGCGATCCGGTGCATGTGCGTATCGAGCGGCACGATGAGCATCGCGGGCGGCACCTCGCTCCACCCCCCCGGATCGACGGCGTCCGACCGGACCATCCAGCGGAGAAAGAGGTTCAGCCGTTTGCATGCGCTCCCCGATTCCGGGGACGGGAGGAGGCACTGCCGGAATCCGCCGCTCATCTCGAACAGGGTGCGCGAGAAACGCCCCGCGGCCGGGCCCACGTCGGGATCGCGCCGGTCGAGCTTCGCCTGGAAGAGCTCCCCGAGCGAACCGTATTCTTCGATCGCGCTCCGCGCCCCAGCGAGGAGCGACGCCACGTCCTTCCCCGTGATCCAGCGATGCCTGAATTCCTTGAATTCAAATTCCAAGTCCGCCGGCGAAGCCGCAGCCACTCGATCGGCGGGGCCGGCGCCGAGGATCTCGAGCGCCCGCGCGACGCTCGCCTGTATCTGCTTCACGTTCCCGAAGGCGAGCGACGAGGCGATGAGCGCGACGAGCTCCCTGTCGCGCGGGTCATCGTACCGGTGCACGAACGCAACCGGATCGGACGCGATGAATCGCCGATCGTTGTACTTCAGGTACAGCAATTCCAGCCTTTTCCGATCCAGAGCGCCCATCTCAACGCCTCCCGGTCTTTTTCCCGCAGGCGGGACAGATTCCGAGATATTCGATCCGCCGACCGAGAACGCGATACCCCGTTCCCTTCGCGACGCGCGTGTCGCATCTCGCGCGACCGGCGCCGGCAGCCAGATCGTCGATGCGCCCGCAGCCGACGCAGCAAATATGTTGATGATCTCCCGTGTCGGCGTCGAAACGCTTCTGCGACCCGGCGGTATCCAGCCTTCGAATGATGCCCTCGCGCGAAAGCATATCCAGATTCCGGTACACGGTGCCGAGACTGATCCGGGGGAGCCGCTTCTTCACGCGTTCGTAGAGCTCGTCGGCGCTCGGATGCGTGTGCAGCTGCATGAGCTCGTCGAGAATGACTTCGCGCTGTTTCGTCTTTCGCATGCGCACACCCGTCTTATTATTAGTAATAGTAACCATTACTGATAATAATAACGGCGGACGGCCGTGTCAAGTCCAACCTGATTCTGATCTTTCGATGAATATGCGGAGCGGACGGGGACGCTGCGGAGATCAATTCTCCGCCGCGGGGCCCACGATCACCTCGACCGTCGAAGCGGCGATGACGTATATTCTGTCGTTATTGCTCAGCGGATCGATGGGAACGATGAAGAA
>JBFYZM010000309.1:0-2926 GCA_041309505.1 Candidatus Krumholzibacteriota bacterium | reverse complement strand
CTCTTCCCGTCCCTGTTCCAGATGACCGATACCCGCCGCAAGACGGTCGGCTGCGGGGAGTCCTTCCCCGTCGACAGCGCCCAGAAGGCGAACTATCAGTCGCAGACGAACCGCCGCGTGGTCCTTCTGTTCTTCGACAAGGACGAAATGCCGGTCATGAACTGCCCGGCGCGCGTCAAGACGGTGCACAAGGCCGAGGAGTGTCCGCTCTGGCACACGCTGCATTACATCCCCGTCTATATCGATCCGAACGACCTCAACAAGACCGTTTTCCATCTGAAGCTCCAGTACTACGATCACGTCTATGGAGCGGTCAAGGAGGTGCCGGAGGGATTGAACATCAAGGTCGTCGAGGGGGGCGGCACCGCGGTCGCCGCCGCGATCACGCATGCAAACGGAATGTACATGATCAAGATGGAGGACAAGCCCCGCACGAACCTGCAGTTCTCCTTCGCGGCCCCCGAAACGTGGATTCACAGCAAGGACACATCGACGCCGCCGAAGATTCGAAAACTCGCCGAGATCGAAACGGAGCTGGGCTCGCCGCTCAAGGATCGGCCGTTTCTCGAGCGGCTGAAGTTCTATCGCCTGCCGTCCCATTGGGAATCGAAGAACTGGATGGCACAGAAGGGAACGGCGTGGGGCACATTCGAAGATCTCGTCAAGAAGAAGACGACGACCACGGAGCCGCTCGTGATCGATCTCGACTCGGTGGTGCTCACCGACGTCAACCGGGCGCCCGTGCGATGGAATCCGGACGATCGATTCACGGTCTTCAATATCGCGATGGAGATCATGAATCCCGACGCGAACCGGCCGTTCTGGAACAAGGAGAAGCTCGCGCGCAACTTCATGACGCCGCTCGTGACCGGCTCGCGACCACGCGTCATCGCGCTCAACGGAAAGTTCTACGATGTCGCCGTCAAGCGCACAACCAGCGGCGACGTCATCGGCGCGCGCGCGGCCGTTTTGAACGACGCCGACGTGCATTTCGGGGCGGCGTTGCGGGCTCCCGTGGTCGCGATATGCGGCAATTTCGATCTGCACTACTTCAAGGACTGCCTCGACGGCGCGGGGAAAGACTCTCCGTCTCTCCTGATCTACTGGTCGTGCAAATTCGTGAAGCAGGGGGCCGCCACCGACGCCCATATCGAGGACTTCATGAAGACCGGCGTGAACTGGTCAAAGACCCGCTGGGACCGAAAGCAGTATCGATACACGCCCAAGGCCGATCCTGCCTCCAGGAAGATCGAGGTTCGGCCGATCTACTTCTTCGAGGGGCGCACCGGGAACCCATTCAAGTGCACCGTCAACGTGCGTCCGGACGATCCGGTCACGCACCCGCGGGCCAATATGGGTCTGGACGAGGGCAATTTCATAGCCGGCAACCACCAGCCGAATCCGGCCGCCAGCAGCTATACCGAGGACGGAGATCCGTACAAGTCCTTCACGATGGCGCACGAGCTCGGACACGCCACGGGGCTCCATGACGAGTACCTCGAATCGCTCGCGGAAGACAAGAAATGGAGCCCGACGCTCCCGACCTTCGCGCAGAACCAGTGGTACAACGGAATGCCGTATTCATGCGACGACGCATCGATGATGGTGACCAACTTCGTGCCGCGCATGCGCAGCTTCTGGTATTTCTGCCGCTGGCTCAACGAAACCGCGGAGGTCAAGGCCTTTACCGCCAACACGGAGTTCCAGATCGTCACGACCAAGGGAAAAGCCCGCACGTTCACGCTTCCCGATCTGTACAAGGATTTCTACAAATCCGCGTACGACGGGCTGAACGTCGCGAACGGCAATCATGGAAAATTCGATCTGTTTCTCCACAAGTGCGGCGCCGACGAGTCGGCCGACCGCATGATCTTCGGGAAATCGGACTTCGACGGCATCCTCGTCGTGCGGAGCAAGCTGCAGTGGTTCTTCGACAACCACGACGGAGCCACGTGGGCGGACGACAGCGCGAAGCTCGACCATCTCCGCCAGTTCCAGAACCGCATCAATTTGATCCTGAATCGAAGGTTTTACATGGAATCGGGCACGGACCCGCTCTTCAAGAAGATTTACATCTATTTCGTGCCGCACTATTATTTCGCCGGGACGACGACACAGGACCATTTCGAAATCACCGTGAAGGCGAACAACACGGGAGCCGCCCGCGTTCCCGCGGACTTCAACGACGACAGTTTCCACAGCGACGAGTTCGACGTCGATCAGCTTCAGAACGAGGTCAGCGTATTTCGATACGCGCTCGGCCTTTCGCCGACGACCACGAATACGGCGGGCACCAAGGTGGCGCGCACCGACATCTCAGCCGGCGAGCTGAGTTTTCTGGCCGCCTGGGCGGCCGGCAAGCGGGGCGCGGGGGTTTCATTCACGATCAAGGAGTAGTTGATGTTCATTCGCGGCATAAAGGGTCAGTCGATAATCGCGGCGCTCCTGCTGTTCGCGACCTCATGCCGCAGCGGCAATCAGAGCGATCGAACGACGACCGATACCCGCTCGACGAAAGAGGCGAAAATGACCATGACGATTCGTTACGGCCAACCCTACGCAAATCCGCAGCTCAACTCCTACGTGGACGCGCCCGTGAAGGCGGCCGGACGATTGGGATGGAGGGCGCCGTTCAACCCGTCCGGCGCGCCGGGCAGCCCGAGGGACCTCTATGTTCTCGATGACACGCGTGCCCTGCTGGACGCCGGAGAGGTCTTCTTTGCCTTCGGGCTCTCGGATCGAAAGGTCGTCGGCTTCCGCAGAAAATCGAACAACGCATTTCTCGCGCTCGGCGACGGAACGAAATTCTACTTCGTCGACGGTTATCAGCTGATCCGGCAGGACTTCGAACGTTACAACGAGCGAGCCGAGGATTATTTCGTGCCGGGGCTCGGCCAGTACAGCATCCTCTCCTCCCTCTTCGCCG
>JBFYZM010000308.1:0-3715 GCA_041309505.1 Candidatus Krumholzibacteriota bacterium | reverse complement strand
TAATACGCGCCTGTTTTGTACACACATTTCTCGGGAGAGCCATGACGAAACGACACGCGCTCGGACATCTCCTCGCCGCGATCCCTCCGGAGGCGACGCGGAACCTTCGCCTCGCGCACCGGGGCAGGTACCTCACCGTGCTGTGCTATCACCGGATCCTCGAGCGGGGAGCCGATTTCCCCTTCGACGAGGATCTCGTGAGCGCGTCGCCGGCCCAGTTCGATCGGGAGCTCGCCTTCATCGCGCGCCACTGGCGCGTCATCGACTTCAGGACGCTCCGCGACCACCTCGCGCGCGAAGGGCGATTCCCCGACCGGGCCCTCATCATCACCTTCGACGACGGGTACCTCGACAACTACGAGGTGGCGTACCCGCTTCTCAGAAAGTACGGGTTCCCCGCCGTCATGTTCGTGACCGCGGGGCACATGGGCGAGCAGAAGCTCTTCTGGTGGGACAGGCTCGCGTGCGCGGCGAAGACCGCGGCGAAGCGCGCCGTTACGATCGAGGAGCCCATTCGCTTCTCGATCGACCTCGATTCGTTCCCGAGCCGCCAGGACGCCGCGCGGCATCTCATTCACACGGCGAAGACCTTGAGCGAGGACGCCAAAGAGCTCTTCATCAAACGTCTCGCCGCGGCGTTCGAGGCGCAGTTCGTCGTGAGCGATACGGGTATGACGATGGGCTGGGACCATCTCCGCGACATGGCGGCGGGAGGAATCGAGATCGGCGCCCATTCGATCAGCCATCCGATATTTTCGAACATCGACGCGGATCTCCTCGCGCGCGAGGTGTCGCAGTCGAAGATCCTCATCGAAAAGGAGCTCGGCCGCGAAGTGATTTCGTTCGGCTCTCCGGGGCGCGGGAGGATTCCGGCCGAGGAAAAGGCACGATTCGAGATAACGCTCCGGAACCTCGTCGTCTCGAGCGGCTATTCGTTCAGCACGATGTACCAGTGGGGCCTCGTGTACGAGAACGGATTCGACCCGTTCCGCATCAGGCGCATCGGGATCGAGCGGTACGACTCGCCCCCGGTTTTCAGGGCGAAGCTCTCCTATCCGGAGCTCATGCCCTATTGAGGAGAATCATGGCCCCATCCGCCGATCGCGCCCGCGGCCGCGTGCTCTACCACCTGCGAACGCAAGGCACCGGCTCCGAGGGGATTCATATCCGCGGCATGGTTCGCGCCTTCCGCGGGAAGGGGTACGAGGTCGATTTTCTCTGGGCTCTCGGCGAAGGCGATCCGACGGCGCGCGCAGGAATCAACCCGTACGAGCGAAAGAGGATCAAATCCCCCCTCGAGCTCGTCGTGCCGCTCATCCCGGGGTTCCTCTTCGCCCTCCTCGAGTACTGCTACAATTTCTGGTCGTACCGGAAATTCGCGTCGATGCTCAAGGCGAAGCGCTACGATTTCATCTACGAGCGGCACTTCTTTTTCTCCCGCGCCGCAGGCCGCGCCGCACGGAAATTCGGCGTCCCCCTCGTCGTCGAGGTAAACGAGATCGCGGGCTTCGAACGCGTGCGCGGCCAGCATCTGATCGGCCTCGCGCGCCGCTGCGAGCGGAGCCTCTTCGAAAGCGCGACCGTCGTGACGGTCGTCTCCGCATTTCTGAAAGAATCGATTCTGAAACAATACCCCGATCTCGATCCCGGAACAATCTGCGTCATCCCCAACGCCGTCGAGGAATCGTTCTTCTCGCGGGAGCTCAAAGGGCGCGCCGTTCGCGAGCGCTTCGGCCTTCACGGCAAAACGGTGTTCGGATTCGTCGGATTCTTCCTCAAGGTGAAAACGTGGCATGCGCTCGAATGGTTCCTCCCTGTGTTCATCGAGGCCGTGCGGGAGCGGCCCGATGTCGTGCTCATGCTCGTCGGGGAAGGGCCGGGGAGGGCGGAGCTCGAGGAGATCGGACGATCGACCGGTTTCTCGGACCGCCTCGTCTTCACCGGGGAAGTGCCGAACGCCGGAATCCCGGATTACCTCGACGCCATGGACGCGGGGGTGATCCCGCATACGAACGAGTACCGGTCCCCGATCAAGATGTTCGAGTACATGGCGGCCGCGAAACCGGTTCTCGCCCCCCGGCAGGAGCCGGTCGAATCGATCGTCGGGGACCTCCAGGGGTGTTTCCTTTTTGAGACGAAATCGGCGGAATCGTTGAAAAATACGATAACCCGGATGCTCGAAGAGCGAGGAAACTGGCCCGCCATCGGAGAAAAACTGAAAAATCTCGCGCGGACGCGCTTCACGTACGAGAAGCACGGAGAAACGATTATCCGCCTCCTGGAACAACGCTCCGGGCGAACGGGCGCCGGAAACGCCTGAGAAGGCTCCGCAAGTACGGTTCTTGCATCATCGGTTGCGAACGCTTCGGGGTAGTCGTATATTTGAAAGATGGAACATACCTCATTGACGGAAGGTGCCACGAACATGAAGCATTTTACGCGCACTGCGGCGATCGGTATCGTCGCGTTCGGAATGATCGCGTTCTTCTGGAGCCCCGGTTCGCACGCGGCGGTCCGCACGGAGCGCCCGCGCATCTGGCTCACGCCCGAGCTCAAGACGACGCTCACGGCGCGCCTGGCGAGAAACACGACGAACGCGCGCAACCTTCGCACGTGGTGCGACGACCACATGAGCGACGATCTGAGCCTCTACGTCGGAAGCCGCGCCACCGAGGTGCTCAAGGCGATCAACCACGCCCTCATGTACCAGCTCACCGGCAACACGGCGTACGCGAACCGCGCGGTGGCGATCGTCGAATACGCCCTCGCCCATCCGTACACGGGATACACGGCGAACACGTGGATCGAGTTCGACAACTTTTATACGACCCGCTACCTCGTTCCGCCCGTCGCGATCGTCCTCGACTGGTGCTACGACGCGATGACGACGACGCAGCGGACGGCGTTCGCGAATCAGCTCAACTGGTGGGCGAACGACATCATGACCTCCAATCCGTGGTCGTGGCACGACCCCTCGAACAACTACTACTACGGGCACATGTGGGCGCTTTTCTCGGCCGGCTACGCCATGTACGGCCTCAACGCGAACGCCCAGACGTACATCGACTACGCGCGCGGAACGATGCTCGACCAGGCGATCAAATACACGAAGGACGAACCGATCCTGTGGGAACTGTGGGGTAACTCCACCGGGCGCGCCAAGGGCGGGATGTGGAACGAGGGGACGTCGTACGGCTTCGTCAACTACGAGTTCCTCGCTTCGTGCATCCTCGCGGCGAAATCGGCCGAGGGGCTCGCATACTCCGATTTCACCTTCCCGAACGAGGCGATCAAGTACTTCATCTACGCGAAACACCCGACGGGCGCCCGGATGTACTCCGACGGCGACGGCGCCGCGGGGGGCATCGACGCGACGGTCAGGATACCGGTTCTCTTCAACATCGCGCTCGCGACGGGGGACGCGAGGGGGTTGGGGCAGCAATGGGTCAACACCTACACGTCGATCTGCGACTGGAGCTACAAGCTCTATAACGAATTCATGTGGTACGACGACCAGCTCTCCCCGATCGCCTTCAACAGCCTTCCCGATTACTACTACCTCGAGGGTACGCAGGTGCTCTACTGGCGAAGCAGCTGGAACACTGACGGTATCTGGCTCGCCATGAAGATCGGAACGCTCAATACCGACCACGCCCACAACGGCCTCGGAAACCTCATGATCTACAAGCGGGGCTTCCTCGCGACGGACAAGGCG
>JBFYZM010000307.1:0-5292 GCA_041309505.1 Candidatus Krumholzibacteriota bacterium | reverse complement strand
GACGCAGTCGAGGCCGCACGAGAGAAGCAGCCGCCTCGCCTCGCGGATCGACAACCCCGCGACGTCGGGGACGGCGCGCGACGATTCGGATTCCGCCGCCGCGGCGCGGACCATGAGCTGTACCTCTTCCTTTCGACCGATCAGGGTGCCGGGATCGGGAGTCTGCGAGAAGACGATCCCTTTGACGTCGGGGCATCGCACGGTCAGACCGCGATCCGAGGCGAGATCGATCGCTTCGTCGGTCGAGAGGCGAAGAAAGTTCGGCACGCGCCTCGAACCGCCCGACGTCTTGTCGGCCGCGATATTCGCGCCCGTTGCGTCGCAGAAGAGGTCGGTCGACAGGTTGATGCCCTCGACGATCTTGCCGAAAACGATCGCCGAGGATTCGCCTCCCCAGTAATAGGGATACACGGGCTCGTCGAGCACGACGATGCATACGATCCGGGGATCCCGGGAGGGCGCGAATCCGATGAAGCTCACGACGTATTTCCCCGGCTGGTAGCCGCCGCCCACGACCTTCTGCGAGGTCCCGGTTTTTCCCGCGACCGCGACTCCGTTCACCGACGCCTTTTTCCCCGTTCCTTTGAGAACGACCTCGGCGCAGAAATCCCGCATCGTCGACGCGGTTCGATCCGAGAAGGCCTTCCTGACCTGAACGACCGGGAATTTTCGAACGACGGCGTTCCGCGCGTCCCGCTCCTCGAGGGCGATCCTCGGGGCGAGGAGCTCGCCGCCGTTGGCGAGGGCGCCGTACACCATCGCCATCTGCAGGGGAGTGACCCCGATCTCGTGCCCGATCGCGATGCTCGGCAGCGAGCGCGCCGACCAGAAACGCGGATCCCGGAGCGTGCCGCGGGATTCCGCGGGGAGATCGATCCCCGTCCTGCCGCCGAATCCGAGACGGAGGATGTGGCGATAGAATTCGGCGGGCGGCGCGGCGAGCGCCGCCTTGATCGTGCAGATGTTGCTCGAGAAAACGAACGATTCCTTGAAGCTGAGCCAGCCGAACTCGTGATCGTCGTGGAAGGTTCCGAAATCGAACGCGCACTTTCCGTTTTCGCCGAAGAACGCGTCGTACTGATCCACCTTCCCCGATTCGATGAGATAGGAATCGGTGACGAGCTTGAAGGTCGAGCCCGGCTCGTAGATACAGTTGATCGAGCGCAGCGCGAAGCCGTCGATCATGCTCGCGTCCCGCGACACCTCGCGCCTCGGCAGCTCGGAAATCGCGAGCACGTCCCCCGTCGCCGGCTCGACGACGAGCGCCATGCCGCCCGCGGCGCCGTAACGATCGATGGCCGCCTCGAGCTCGAAATCGACGATCGTCTGGATTCGCGTGTCGATCGTCAGATAGAGATCGTTGCCGTTCCGCGGCTTGCGGCCCGGCGCGTTGACCGGCTGGAAGCCCTTGCGGTCCCCCGAGAGCTGGCTCTCGAGAAGCCATCCGTCCTCCCCCGCGAGCACGCTCTGGAACGAGAGCTCCACTCCCGCGGTGCCCTTCCCGTCCGGGCGGATCGCGCCCACGAGCTGCGGGGGCATCGCGTCGAACGGATAGAGGCGATCATGATTGGGATCGATGGCCACGCCGGCGAGCCTCGCGAGCTTCGATACCTGGTCTTCCGTCAGGTGCAGATCCTTGCCGAGCTGGATATACGCTTCATGCCTCGCGAGCTTCCGGCGAAGCTCTTTCTTCGACAGATCGCATGCGTCCGCGAGACGCGCGACCGCCGTCTTGTCGTCCGCGGGGAAATGCTCCGGGGTGACCCCGATCGTGTAGGTCCAGTGCGTGACCGCGAGAGGAAATCCGTTCCGGTCGAATATGTTCCCCCTGCGGGCGGGGATCAGGTGCCGGCGATACCATTGCCGCTTCGCCTTGGCGACGTAGCTTTCGTGATCGATGATCTGGAGTTCGACGAGCCGGTAGGCGAGGATGCCGACGATGACCGTGACGGCGATCGACAGCACGTTCAGGCGGTGTCTCGGATACATCTCGCTCATTTGGTTCCCGGCTTATGGAAAGGCGTCATTTCCAGCAAATTGTCCATCGTGAGCATCGCCCACGACGGTTCCCCGCGATCCGACTCGCCGTCGATGCGCAGCGCGAACCGCTCGACCTCTTCGGACGACCCGGCCCGCATCCCGAGGTCCCGGGCCATCGGTATGATCCTGCCCGGAGAGGCGAGCACGTTGTAGGAGGCCATGAGGCGCACGTTCGCGTCCATGAGGGTGTCGACGCGCTCGCTCGAGGCGGAGATTTCGTTCGAAATATTGAAGAAGTAGACGTGCAGCGATATGTAGAGGAGCACGAGGGTCGAGAAGAATCCGAGAATGAGGAGAAACGTCAGTGGCGTGATTCTCCCCTCGAGCGCCCGCTTGACGAGAAGGTAGAATCCCGAAGAATACCCGCTGTTCTGATTCATCTCACAACCTCTCCGCCGCGCGAAGCTTCGCGCTCCGCGATCGCGAATTTCGTTCGATCTCTTCCGGTAACGGCCGCACCGCCGATTTCGTGAGCACCGTGAGGCGCGGGAGTTTCCCGCAGCGGCATTCCGGAAAATCCTTCGGGCAGACGCAGCCGAGCGCCTCCTGCCTGAAGAATCGTTTTACGATTCGATCCTCGAGCGAATGGTAGCTGATCACGACGATCCTCGCGCCGGGGTTCGAATGCTCGACCGCCGCCGGCAGGAACTCCGAGAGGCTTTCGAGCTCTCCGTTCGCCCAGACGCGCAGCGCCTGAAAGACGCGCGAAAGGGTGCCGTTCACGTCCTGCGCCGGGGCGACCCTCGCGACCGCCTCGCGGAGCTGCAGGGTCGAATCCATTCCGCGCGAGTCCCTGAGCCGCACGATCTCCCTCGCGATCGCGCGCGAGCGGCGCTCCTCCCCGTACTCGCGAAGCACGTCCGCGATCTCCCGCTCCTCCCCCGACGATATGAGCTCCGCCACCGAGAAGCCGTCCTTTCCCATCGCCATATCGAGCGGTCCGCTCGCCTGATAGCTGAATCCGCGCTTCGCATCCGACAGCTGAAAGGTCGAAACGCCGAGATCGAGCAGAAAGCCGTCCGCCTTCCTTCCCCCGAGCAATCGCGCGATGTCGCGGAAGTTCGCGCAGACGAGATTCACCCTCTCTTTGTCGGCGGCGAGCCGCGAACTCGCTTCCTCGAGAGCGCCCGCGTCGCGATCGATCCCGAGCACTTCCGCCGACGGCCCCGCCGTCTCCAGAATGAGCTCCGTATGCCCTCCCGTCCCGACCGTTCCGTCCACGAAGAGACCGGACTTCCGCGCGAGAAGCAGCTCCACGGCGGCTTCCGCCAGAACCGGTATATGACGTACCGTCGACATTCCGCATATCACTCGCTTCCCGTCGATCCGGAGGGGATCGGGAGCCCGAGCTTCCCGCGCTCGACGGCGAGATACCTGAGCGCCTTCCGCCAATCCGGGTATACCGGGATCACGTCTCCCCTCGTCACGAAGGCGAAGATATCGAGAACGTAATCGCTGAGCCCGCTCATGATCATGCGGGCGCCCGCCCGATATCCGTCCTCGAGCACGTTGAACGCGCGATAGTCGACGTGCTTGACCTTCTCGAAATCGAGGATGAAGCAGCCGCGGTTCGATTCATGCGAATCCCTGAGGGAGCTGAGCAGCATGACGGCGTCTTCCCGCCCGACCGTTCCCGAGAGCTTCCACAGCTCGATGCCGCTCTTTTCGCTCCGATAGATCTTCATGCGCTCACCGTTCTAGAGCTGCCATTCGCCGTTGTGATACGCGTCGTCCGCGTTCTGCATGATCTTCTCGAACTCCTCGTGCTTCCACACTTCCATATGGGTCAGCCCGCCGACGACGACGAGATTCTTCGAGAGACCGAGAGCCTCGAGGTAATGCGCGGGCATCTGCACCCTGCCGACCTTGTCGACCTTGAGGTTCTCCGACTCGCTGCTGTAATACCGGATGAGATTCCTCTGCTGCGGCCCCGGCGGGAGAAGCCCGAGCTGGTCGATGATCCAGTCGAAGTAGTCGGGAGTGAACAGGTACAGGCAGCGCTCCTTGCCCTTGCTGATGACGAGGATCTTCGAGCCTTCTTCGCCGGGAACGAGCTCCCTGAACTTCGACGGAATCGTGAGCCTCGATTTGTCGTCGAGGGTGCAGGGAAACATCCCGATGAATTTTCTGTTGGGTTTGTCCGCCATTTCGACCGCTACCTTGACCGTTTCTATAAGGGCTTTTCTACCTGTTCAGGGACTTGCGCACAGCCAGAATCAAAACGTATTCCCACACTATCCCACTTTCTCCCACCATGTCAAGAGGAATAAAGCGGGGAACTGTCTTTTTTAGAATTTATAACAGGTATTAAATAAACGAGTTAGCAGCAAAGCGTGTGGAAAAATGAAAAATATTTTGCCGATGTCCGCTCTTGTGTCACTTTTCCCACTTCCCTCCAGGGTTTAGACGGGCTTGCGCGCGAGCAGAACAAGCGTGCTTCCGAACTCTCTCGCGAGCGGCAGCCGCTCGAGAATCGATTCGACGAATCGCGCGAGAGGAAAGAGCCGATCGGGCACGTTCTTCCATATGAAAATGATCGTTCTCGCGCGCTCCACGCGAAATCCGGCGTCCGCGAGCATTCGCGCGATCTCCCCGCGCGGCGCGGGCCTGTGATAGCGGTACGGATGATAGTCCTCGCGTCTCACGCTCCTCCCCGCCGGATAGCACATCGGCGGGAACAGGCGCTTGAGAAAGCCCGCTCTCACGATCGCGCGCTTCCCCGTTTCGACGATCGAGTGATAGTTCGGCGTCGAGATCGCGAGGGCTCCACCCGGACGGAGCACCCGCCACGCTTCGCGAACGGCGAGAGCGCGATCGGGTTCGAAGATGTGCTCGAAGGTCTCGACCGCCGCCACCGCCGTGAACGTGTCCGCGGCGAAGGGGAGCGCGCCGATGTCCGCTCCGGCGAGGTCGGCTTCATAGCCGTTCGCTTCCGCGATCCGCCGCGCCGCGAAAAAATCGTTCTGCACGATGTCGATGCCGACCGGCGACATCCCCTCCCGCGCGAGGAGAAACAGGTTGTAGCCCCACCCGCAGCCGGCGTCGAGCGCCCGTCCCTTCGGCGTTCCGCGCAGGAGTCCCGTGACTTCGAGGTAGCGTCTCCTGCTCAGGTATGCCCGCGCCCGGGAGCCGAGAAACCAGTTGCGCAGCAGATCGGGAAACCTGCCGTCGGGGATGCCGGCCGGAATGACCGGCTCCGACGCGGCGGCTTCTCCCTTTCGGCCGTTCGTGGACCGAACGTCGCGGGGCGTC
>JBFYZM010000306.1:0-7990 GCA_041309505.1 Candidatus Krumholzibacteriota bacterium | reverse complement strand
TCGATCGCGACCATGCCCGTATCGCTGCCGCTCGAGGAAATGCGATAGATCAGCGAATCCGTAACTCCCCCCGCGAGGGAAAGGATGCTCGAACCCGAACCGAGCGTATCGGGAGCGATAACGAAATAATCGAAACGCCTCGTGCCGAGGAGCGAGAACGAGAGATCGGAGGCCGCCGGCGCGCGGAGCGCGAGAGGCGCCTCTCCCCGGTTCACGATGGAGACGCTCACCGTCCAGTCCGCGGCCTGGCTTGCGTTCACCTCGCTCTGCGAAGGTCTGACGGAGGATATCTCGAGCGCCGCGAGGCTCTGGATAATCGCGCGCGTCGTATCGTCGAGAGCCGGATTGACCTGGACGAGATCGCTTTCGCGGGAGTTGCCGTCGATGGCGCCCCGGATACGCGCCCTGAACGTTTCGAGCCCGCTCGCGGTCCCTGCCGTAACCCTGAAGGTGTCGGATGCCGACGCCGCGCCGCTCAACGAGCTCATGACGAGCAAGGTATCGTCGATGACGGAAGAGCCCGAATTTTCAAGCGCCACCCGAATGCTCTCAGCCGGCGCCTCTCCTTCATTAATTACTTCAAATGATATCTGGAATCGCTGATCGGTATTGACATAAGGCGCTCGCGGAGCCTCATTTTCAACCTGGGTAATTCTGATCTGCGCCGGTGCCTGAATGCGCACCGTGCCCGAGCCCGATCCCGCCTGTCTCGTGTCGAAAGCGCGGTATATGGAGCTGTTGCTCTCGACGAATCCCGCGTGCGCATGCAGGGCGATATCCGCGCCCGACGGAATCTCGGGCGTCGGCGATACGGCGAATACGAGGTGCTTGCAGCTTCCTCCCTCGAGAACGAGGCCTCCTTCCGAGAATGCCGCGGGCGCAACCTGCGAGAAGGGCAGCCTACCGTCGTAGAACACGTACATGCTGTCCGCGACCAGCGTAAGATCGGCCTCGCCGCCGTTGCACACCTCGAGCGTGATCCCCCAGGGCGTCGTCTGACCCGAGGTCACCGCGCCTCTCTCGGGGGTCGTCCGCGTGATCGCCGGCGAGCCCGGATTCTGGATCGCCACGTAGCTGAAACCGCCGTCGAAGGTGTCGTCGACGATCGTGAGCCCGCTGTTGATGTCGACCGCCGTCACCTTTCCGTTCACGAGCGCGAGCCCGCTTGTCGAGCCCGTGGGCGTGATGACGAAGACGAGGCTGTCGAGGGCGCCCCCGGCGAGCGTGTCGGTCCCGGAGCCTTCGAGGCGATCGGGATAATCGATCCCGTATTCGTAGGTCCGGTCGCCGATCCCGACGATATTGAAGTTGATGAAGGTCTTCGCCGCATTGAAATCGATCACGACGGAGGCCTCGCCGTTGTTCCTGAGCACCATGCGCGCCTGCCATGCCGCGCTCTGGGACCGCGTCACCGATTGCGGCACCACGATGCGGTTGATGCTGAGCTGCGGAGCCTGTTCGACGCTGACCGAATCGCTCAGCGCGCCGAAATCAGCGGAGAATGGATTCCCGTTCTCGGTGCCTTCGAGATGCAGCGACACGGGGAACGTCAGGTGCGCGATGGCGGTATCGATAGGCGCGTTTCTGAAGAACAGCGTGATTTCCCCGTTCCTCGCGAGAACATGCTCCGAGACCGGAGAGAGGGTCGTCCGGAAGGTGTCGCCGTCCGCATCCCCGAATCTGAGAACCACCCCGGCGGGGTCGAGAATGAGCGTCGAGCGTCTCAGCTCGTCGCTCGAGATTCGCGCTTCGAACGAAACGCTCGCCCCGCTGCTCACCACAGTCGGCGTGAGGCTCCCTGCGACGTAGCGCGGATCGGTGCGGAGCTCGAATGAGACGCTGTCGGTGCTCGACGGGGCGTACCGCTCCGCATGGAGCGTTCGGCCGCTGTTATCCTCCGACGCGAGTATCGCCCCCGTGAGAACCCGTCTGCCGGCCGCAATCGAACCGGTCGTGCGCACGACGAACGGGAGGAGCGCGGTCGAGCCGCCGTGGAGCGTCCGTCCGCCTCCCGGGATCGCCGCGGGATTCTCGATCGAGAAACCCGAGCCCTCGGGAATCGCGACCCACGTCGAGTCGATCCGGTCGAGAAGGAGCGTGACGTCCGATTCGCCCGTGTTGCGGACTTCCATCTCGATCGTCCAGTCGCGTTCCTGAGCGATCGTGACCGGATCCTGCAGGGAGGTGAACCCGACGACTTCGAGAACGGCCTCCGATTGGACGAGCACCTCTCCATAAACCCCCGAGCCGCCGCTCGAAACCGTGAAAGCTCTCTCACTGTTGATTTCGGTGGCGCGCACCGTCGATGTGATCATGCAGACGCCGGCAGCGGAGCCCGTCCGGTCTATGCGGTAGCGAAGCGTATCGGTCGAGCCTCCCTCGACCACGACGCCCCCGCCCGCGAGCGCCACGGGGCTCACGACGATAAAATCGTCCGACGTCGAGAACGAGAGGAAGGTGTTCGACTCGTTGAGGTCGAGAGCGACGGACGATTGTCCGGTATTCCTGAGAACGGCATCCACCGTCCAGTCCCGGCTCTGATAGGCCGTCACGGTGTCCTCCGAAGAGACGACCGCGACGACGGCGAGGTTCGCCGGGGTCTGAACGAGATAGCTTCCTTTGCCGCCGAACTCGGTCGTCGCGATGAGAACGGCGCCGCTGTTCATATCCCTGCCCCAGATCGTCGATTCGATAACGATCGTTCCGGTCGTCATCGGCCCCGCGATGTTGTCATCGAATCGCTCGACGATGATCTTGTGCGACCCCCCGTTCAGGGTGTCGACGCCGGGATTGAGATTGAGCGCCTGGAGGATGCACTCGGAGGTGACCTCCTGCGAACCCGCGTAAAGCCTGACCTTGAGGCTGTCGAGCCGAACCGCCGCGCCCCCGTTATTGTCCACCCGGATCGAAGCGAACCATTCCTTCGCCTGGTCCGCCGTGATGATGTCCGACGGGAATACCGTCGTGCTCGCGATCGCGAGCTGCGACGGGCTCTGAACCGCGATCGCGTCCGAGGGAGAGAGGTTCGTCGAGAAAGGCAGTCCGTTCTCGATTCCCTTGATCCGCACCGCGGGCAGATAGCTGCCTGTCGGCATGGCGTCCGGAATCGTCACCGCATTGAAGTACAGCGTTCTCGCGCCAGGCGCGACGGTTACGCCGCGCGAACCGTCGAGCTTCGCCGTATAGACGACCGGACCCGAGGAGAATGTGATCCATGTCGAATCGGGATTGCAGACGACCGTCGCCCCTCCCGTATTGTCGACTCCCACTTCGAAGGCGACGGCGCTCCGCTTGCTCACCGGCGTCGGCGCGATGGAACCGGGACGGTAGGCAAGCTGCGCGGGCCCAACCACGACGATCGCGTCACCGAGAACGAGCGTTTGACCGAACGATGCGCCGTTCTCGGTGCCCCGGAGCCGAACCGAAACGGGCCAACTCCCCGCATCCATGGCGAGCGGCACGGTTGCGGGCGGAAAGACGATAGTCGTCGCTGCACCGCCGGGAAGCGCGCCTTCCGCGCCGAGAGCGACCCGAAGCGTATCGACGCCGTCGGTGAACGAGAGCCACGTACCGGAGCCGTTGAGAATGACCGCCGCCTGGCCGTCGTTCCTGAGCGACACGGAGAATCCGTGGCTTTGCCCCTTCGAGACGACTCCGGGGCTCAGCGAACCGGGCACGTATACGATCGAGGCGGCCGATTGCACGAAGATCGGGGCTGCGTTCGGATACGCGGACGCATCCTGGGCCTGCGAGCCGTCCGCCGAAGCGGTGACGGAAGCGTCGATCGTGTCGGCGCCGAGAGGCGAGTTCGCGAGCACGTACATGCTCCGCCGGTAATCCCGCTCCGCGCCGGCCGGAAGATTATTGGGAAGGGCTGGATTCCACGTCCCGGTCACGCCGAAATAGCCGTGACCGTAGTGCGGCACGATATCGTTCACGGAGACGACCGAGCCGCCGCCGTTCTTGATCCGCACGTTCACCTCGAACGTGTCCCCTCTGCTCACGATCGACGGGGTCGTGACCCGCATGATCTCGATATCGGAGACGGAGACGCTGTTCGAACCGGCGCTGAATTCCACCTGGTACGGCGAGCCGTATACGTCGTTTCCGACGAGCCTGACGCGCGGCGTGTACGTTCCGCCGAGCATTCCCGCGGGAACGACCGTCGTCTCGAAATCGAGCGTGTCCGTCGCCGATCCTCCCAGAAGGACCGCCGCGGCCAGGTGCGCTTCGTACGCATGCGAAGCGCTGTCCGCGAAGGATATCGATGTTTGCGTCGTCAGGTTCAGCCCCGTCGAACTGCCGTTCGCGACCGAGCACCTGAAGCTCGCCGGCTGCGTCGGAGTGAGGTAGCGGGGCGAGAGATATCCCGCATACGTGCAAGCCGGAGGAGGCGCAAAGGCGACGTTGGCCGTGCCGCCGGCGCTTCCCGCCAGGCTCTGGAACTGTATCGCGGAGAGCCCGGGCGTCGTGCCCGATCTGATGAAAACGGACACGGCCCCGCTCGACTCGGTCTGCCGCTCGACGGTGAGGGGCGTCGAGGGATCCTTGTCCTCGCTCCCCACGGATCCGAGACTCGGCGTCACCCGCACGAGGCTGCCCGGCGCGACGATATTGCCGTACGCGTCGCGGAGCGGATTCGTCGTTATGGTGGAAACGCTCGACCCGTTCGCCGTTATCGTGCCGGGAACGATCGAGAAAAACGTTATGGCGCCGCTCGGAACCGCCGGTCTCACCGTGATCGTGTCGCTCGAGCTGAGCGCCCCTCCGGCGAGCGTCTGGGCCCGCAGGACGAGCTTCTCCGCCCTGTTATCGTACACGGTCACCGCCGCGCGACCGTTCGTCAAGGTCACGGGATTCACCGAGAACACGGCCGAGCCGTTGCTCGAAAGATTCACGCGGCTCGTATCATCTTGCGTCGCTTCGTTGCCGTCGAGATCGTAGGCGATGAGCTGAAGCGCAAAGCTCTGACCCGCCGTCTTCAAATAACCGTCGGGCAGAACATCGAATCGGGCGATCGTGCCGGCGGCCGTCCCGACGGTGAACAGCACCCGCTCGAGAGCCGGCGGATTCGCGTCCAGAATCGAAGCGGAAACCGAATTGATCCCCGAATGCGTATCGGTCGTGAGACTGCAGACGGCGGCGCCTGTCGCGTCGGTCAGAACGAGCCCGTCTCCCGGCGCTCCCGTAGCGTCCCAGAGGCTCGGGCTTCCGCCGAGGTTGCTCGTGATGACAAAGCGAACGATCTCGGACGGCTTCGCGTTCCCGTACGCGTCGCTCACGCGCGCCTTGAGGCCGACCTTCGAGCCGACAGGGACACCGAGAGTGTCTCCCCGCACCTCGACGATCCGGTACGCGGGCCCGGGCCGAATGGTGATGAGATCGCTCCAATCCGAAAGGCTGTCCCCCGCGAGCGACAGCACGCGGATACGGTTGAAACCCGCCGAGGGATCGGATGCGGAGAATGACGAACGTCCCGCGGTCAACGTCATCACGCCCGGAACGAATACCATCGTCGGACGCTGCGCGACGCAGCGCAGCTGCGAGCTCGAATCGGTATCTATGAGGTTTCCGTATTCGTCGTACGCCGCGACGTTCCCCGTGAACGACTCGCCGGCCTGGAACGAAACTCCCGGCAGCGCGAGCGATACTCGAGCGATCGCGCTCTTCGGCACGGTCGTCACGGTGAAGCTCTGCGTCTCGAGTTCCGGCGGGACTCCGTTGAGGATCGATGCGCGCACAACGTTCGTGCCCTTGACGGTGCCGGTTCTGAACCAGAGGGAGATTCTCCCGTTCGCGTCCGTGACGACTGGTTGCGGCGCCGCGATATGCCCGCTTCCTTGCTGCACGGCGAAGAACACATTTTCGCCGTTCACCGCGTTTCCGTAAATATCGACGACCTGTACGCGAAGCCGCAGCGAGTCCCCGACAGAGACGCCCGTGCTGTCTCCGCCGAGCTTCATGATTCTGTAGGCGAGCGCGTTATCGACTGCCACGACGCCGCTGTAGCCCTTGACCGGATTGGCCGCGCTCGTTACTTCAACGCGCATCTGCTCCGCGACGTTGTACCGGAACGAGCTCCCCGTGAAGAATCCGCCGACGAGGCTTCCACTCGCGACCGAGAGCGGGCCCGAAGCCGCCTGCGAGCTGTCGGGCACCTGAACGGCCCTGAAGTTGATCGAGTATCCCGCGGACGTGACCCTGTTGCCGAAGCGATCCTTCGCCTCGGCCGTCACGGTGAAATCGGCGCCCGCTGTCGCGTTCGACGGCGCGACAACGACGTACGAGCTCACCGTGTCGTTCGAAACGATCGTGATGTCGAACTGATCGGCTAAAAGAATCGAAACTTTGTCGCGGACCGGTATCTGCCAAGTCCCCGTCTTCGATCCCCTCCCGTACAGGGTGACCGCGCCGCTTACGAGATCGGCCTCAGTGACCGGGGCGCCGAAATTCGTGAGGCTGAACGTGAATCCCCCCGCGACCGGAGGATCGAGAACGATCCGGCTCGCGTTCGTGAGGTCGCGATTTCCGTTCCCGTCGACCGCCTCGACCCTGAATGTGAAGCTGACCCCTGCCCGGGAGGTCTGTCCCGCGAGCACCGTGGCGCTGAGATCGGTGGCGCCGCTCGCGACGGTCGTGTATGCCGCGTCGACGACGTTCTCCGCGGGGATACTGTTGTGATACGCATCGATGACATCGATCAGACCCGCCGACGACGGCGCGTTGTACGTCACCGAAACGGTCCCAGCGACATTACTCAGGCCTCTCCGCATAGATGCGCTCAGAGAGTCGGTCGTACTCCCCGCGGCCCGGCTCAAATGCCCGTCGGGGCTATCCTTGATGAAGATAGTTATATATTCGTTCGCCGCGGGATTGCCGTACGCGTCCCGGAGGGTCGCCGTCACGATGGTCGGAGAATTGACCGTGACCGATTTGCTCGCCGGGGTGAGAACGATCGTGCTCACCGGTCCGCGATCCGCCGTCGCGGTGAAAAGGACCGAGCGCGTCGACCCCGTGGGCATCGAAGCGGTTATGGCATCGGAGGCCGGGGCGCTCACGGTCCCAAGCCGCCAGAGCTCCCCGGACGCCCTTCCCAAAACCCCTGTCGCCGAGGTCGTCTGCTGGCCAGGGGTCGAGCGGCTCGCGTCGAAATAGCCGCCTCCGGCCGTGATCAGCCAGCTCACCGTCACACCGGGGACGGGATTCCCGAACGCGTCCTCGACGCCGACGACAAGCGATGATGCGACTTCCTGATTGACGACCGCGTGCTGAGCGTCGCCGCTCACGATGAAAATGCGATCGGGAGCGGCGGGGCCCACGACAAGAGACGCCGCCGATGAAGAGGTCACCGAGCCGCTCGATGCGTAGATCGTGATCGATTCGACCTTGTTGTCGGTGATGCCGAGCTCGGCGTCGCCGCCGTCCGCCGGAACGAACTGATACCTGACCGTGTCTCCGACCTCGGAGATGATCGAACCCGCGGCGTTTCCGAGGCCCCACGTGATGAAGTCCCCCGGTACCGTCGAGCTCGTATATATCTTCGCAATGCCGCTGAAATCGGCAATCCTGTTGTTCTGCGCGTCGCGCGCGTCGATCGTCACCGGGGACGACTGGCCGGCCGTCGCCGTACCGGCGTGCGTCACGTTGAAATGATGAAGCGTCCCCGCGCCGAACGTGACCGGAACGGTTTTCGTAATGTCCGCGCCGTCCGCCTTCGCGCTGATCGTCTTCGCCTCGGCGACGGCCGATTTCACGCTTCCGATCGCTCGTCCGTTCGCATCGGTCGGTCCGACAGGCTGAGCGATGATGTTCCCGCTGCCCGTCGCCGCGATCATCACGGTCTTCCCCGCGATGCCGTTCCCCTGCGCATCGCGCGCGTAGACCGTCACGGCGATCGCATCGATCCCGTCGGCGACGGCTGAAGACTTGTCCACCTGCACGTCCGAAACGCCAGCGCTGAACGCCCCCGGCGTGAACGTCACATTTCGCG
>JBFYZM010000305.1:0-7642 GCA_041309505.1 Candidatus Krumholzibacteriota bacterium | reverse complement strand
CGATCTCGCTCACCTTCACCGTCAAGGTCACGATCTTCGCCAATGCCGGGCTGAGAAGCCGCTTCGTGATCAACGGCGTCGGCATCTCCCGAAACCTCGAGGACTCGATCACGCTCGAGATCGCGACGGGCTCGTTCGTCACGGGCATCGTATTCAACGACAAGGATCACAACGGGGTTCACGACGCGGGGGAGGAAGGATGGATGGGCGTGACGGTCGCGCTCTCCGGATCGGGCGGCCCGCTCGCGCGGGAGACGGACGGGGCAAGCGCGTATCTCTTCGAAGTGCCTTCGCGCGCAGTGCATACCGTCATCGAAGTCAATCCGTCGGGGATGATCAGCCTATCGCCCGATACCGTCTCCTGCCCGGCCGCCGCGCCCGGCGAAACGCTCCGCGTCGATTTCGCCGACGTTCGCCTCTCCTCGATCGCTCCCTCGAACGACCTGAGCGGTCCGGCGGGGAGCTTCATCGACGTCCCGCATACGATCGTCGCCGGCACGAAAGGGCAGGCGTCGCTGGATGCGTCCCTTCCCGCCGGGTGGGTGGAGGTCTTCTACCGGGATAACGACGCGGACGGAAGGTTGGGCTCCGCGGATTCGCTGCTGCGGGCCTCGGACCTCGCGCTCGATCCCGATTCCGACGGTTTCGCGATGGTGCCCGTCATTGTGCGCGTATTCGTGCCGCCGCAAGCGGGCGCGGGGACGAACGTTTCGCTCGCGATCACGCTCGCGCAGATTCTCTCCGGCACCGCGATTCAGACCGAGGCGTCCGTCGTCGACCGGCTCTTCGTGCTCGCCCGCGCGACCGGCATGCTGAAGCTTCTCAAGGAAGTCGATCTCGCGCAGGCCCGTCCCGGCGACGTCATGACCTACTCGATCGTCTTCTCCAATCCGGGAATCCAGGCGGTGAGAGAGATCGAGATCATCGATCCCCTCTCGCCGGCGGTCGAGATCGTGAGGGACGCATTCGGCGCCGGCAGGGACGTCGAATGGCTGAAAAACGGCGTCGTCGAGTATCTTACCGCGGACCCGGGAGACGCCGACGAAGCGATGTTCGAGACGGCCGACGGCGCGCTGCGCGTGATCCTCTCGCGGCTCGCGCCCTTCACGCTGGAAAGCGGCGCGACGGGACGCATCTCCTATCGCGTGAGAATCCGGTAGCGGCTACGTTCCCCGCACCACGTCGATCACCGTTTGTATGACGAATTCGATTTCCTGCCCGGTGAGCTTGGGGTACAGCGGGAGGCTGATCGTGCGGGCGCCGATGTCCTCGGCGACGGGGAACGCTCCCGGCCGGAGGCCGAATCGTTCGCGGTAATACGTCATGAGGTGGACGGGATAAAAGTTCACGGAGACGCCGACGCCGCGGTTCTGTATCTCCTCGAGGATCCGATCGCGCCGCGCGCGATCGACGAGGATGGTGAAGAGATGGCACGCGTGGCGCGCCTCCGGTCTTTTCGAATGGATCTCGATGCCCTCGATTCCGCCGAGAGCTTCGACGTATCGTTCGTAGATCTCGACGCGTCGCGCGAGGAAGCCTTCGATCTTCTTGATCTGCTCGACGAGAATCGCCGCATGGATGTTGTCCATGTTGCATTTCCAGCCGAACATGTCGACGTCGTACCGTTCGAAATGATTCGAATAGCGCTCGAGGGCGCCCTTGTTGAGACCGTGGAGGCGGAGCTTTCTCAGGAGCTCCGACTGCGCCGCGCCGCGCGCCGAGATCGCGCCTCCCTCTCCCGAGGTGATGTTCTTCGTGGCGTAAAAGCTGAAGCAGGCGAAATCGCCGTAGTGTCCGGGCTTCTTTCCGTTCCATTCCGACTCGAGCGAATGAGCGGCGTCCTCGACGACGGCGAGCCCGCGCGGCCGCGCGATGTCGCAAACGGCCGTCATGTCGCACATCTGCCCGTAGAGGTGCACCGGAAGGATAGCCCGCGTGCGCTCCGTGATCGCGGCCTCTACGCCTGCGGGGTCGATGTTCGCCGTCGAACGATCGACGTCGGCGAACACGGGCACGCCGCCGGCCATGATGATGCTGTTCGCCGTTCCGATGAAGGTGAGGGGAGTCGTGATGACCTCGTCTCCCGGGCGGATTCCGGCGGCCAGGAGCGCGAGCTGCATCGCCGCCGTACAGCTCGTCACGGCGACGGAGAAGGGGAGCCCGAGATAGGCAGCGAGGCCTTTTTCGAACTCGTTGACCTCATCTCCCGTCGTGAGGAAGAGGGAACGAAAGACGCGCTCGACGCGCTGGATTTCCTCTTCGCCGATGTTATGCTTGCAGTACTCGACTTTTCTTTTCAACATGCCTCGTCCCCCGGAACCGTCGTCAGCGCAGATACAGGATCTTTCGTGTCTGCGAGAACTTGTCCGCCTTGATGCGGCAGAAGTACACGCCCGAGGCGACCCCGCGCCCCGCGCCGTCCGTGCCGTTCCAGAGAACCGAGTAGCGGCCGGGCGGACGTTGCGTTCGCTCGAGCACCTTGATGACGCGCCCCGCGGGATCGTAGATCCTGATCTCGACGTCGCAGCGCTCGCCTACGGAATAGAGAATCGACGTCGTTCCGTTGAACGGGTTCGGATAGTTCTGTTCGAGCGCGGTCACGAAATGCGGCGTGACGTCGCCGTCGTCGTCGCCGTCGTCGTGCACGCCGGTTTTGTTCCTGATGGAGAACAACGAGTCGCTTTCGTCGGCCCCGGTGAGAAGAGCCGGATCGTACGCGACGACCCGCACGAGGCACGAATCCGAAAGGGATGGAGGAACGGCCCATCGGTACGACGAGTCGGCCGGCCACCCGTGCGCGAGGAGCGTGTACGTGTCCCCCGCGTCGTCGGAGTAGTAGACGCTCACCGAATCCACGCGGCGGTTATCGGTGGCGTTCCATTCGACGCGGATCGTGTCTCCGATCTCGAAGATCTCCCCGCCGTTCGGATAGAGGACGGCCGAGACGGGAGCGATGACGTCGGGTCCGGACGCGCAGGCGGTTGCCTCGATCGAATACCCGCCTCCGTAGCCGGCGCCGTTCGCCGCCGAAACGCGGTAGTAGCGGCACCCCGAGGCGGGGGAATCGGAGAACGAGGAGCCCGGCACCGGGACGCTTCCGAGGAAAACGCTCTCGGACGGAGAGAAACCCGTCGTCGGGCTTCCATACACGGCGTAGGAAGCCGCCCCTCCGCCGAGCTCGTCCCATGCGAGGTCGATCGTCGTATCGTTCGCGGCGGCCGCCAACAGATTTTTCACGTACTCGGGAGCCGCCATAAGGGCGCCGGGGCCGCCGAAGGCGCCCTGATCTGCGCGGGAGCCGTCCGGGTCGCTCGATCCCGCGGGATCGCCCGTGTCGATTCCGCCCGAATGCACGAGGAGGTGATAATCGAGCGAGGTCGTGTCCGCGTAATGCGGGTTCCTGCTGACGTTCGTCGAATCGGCCCCCGTCGCCACGATGTTGAGCGGCGTGTTGCCGAAGCAGTTGTTGAATCGGAACGTTATGTGGTTCAGGCTGTTCGTCTGGAAGCCGTTCTTGGCCCCGTACGTAAAGAGATTGTTCTCGATGACGAGCGAGGGATTCGGCGCGAGGAATATGTTCCCGCCGCCGTAGATGGCGCTGTTCCGGTCGAACGTGTTGTTCGTGACGGAACCCCAGCAGCTGTCCGCGTACATGCCGCCCCCGATGACGTTCGAGCGGTTCTGGGCGACGATGCAATTCGATATGTCGATGCTGCCGGCATGCAGGTAGATGCCGCCGCCCGATGAGGGGTTCGTATTCTGCCGCACGACCGCGCGTGAGAGCGAGAGGGACGAGCGGTCCGCGCATATCCCGGCGCCCGCGTCGATTCCGTCGTTGAGGGCGAGCGTGTCCCCTTCGAGCGTCGCGGGGCTCAGATACAGATACACGCCGGCGCCCTTGCGGTAGCCGTCGTTATTCTCGATGACGTTGCCTTCGAGCGCCGCCGTCGAGTGGAGCGCGTAGATGCCGCCGCCGTGTCTCGTCCCGCTGTATTCCGGATTCGGGCTGCATCCGGCGATGCGGTTCCCTCTGATCGTCGCCGTCGTTTCGTAGAGGTAAACGCCGCCGCCGCTCTGCGCGAGACATCGCTCGATCCTGTTCCCCTCGATGAGAGCGTCTCCGCCGTAGCAGGCGATTCCCCCGCCGCCGCTGAAGTTGAGGACCTCGGCGACGCCGCACGAATCGATAACGTTGTTCTTGATGACCGACGACGACTGATAGCTGAGAATCGCGCCGCCGAAAACGCCGTTCGCGGGCAGGGTAAGGAACGTTCCCGATCCGTACTTCAGCGTGAAACCCTCGATGCCGCAGGATGCGGTCGCCACGTTCAGGAAGGTGACGAGGCTCCCGCCCGCCTGGATCTTCGTGACGTACGTCGCCGGATCGCGGACGGTAAATGCGCTGTTCCATCCGCCGTACAGATATACGGGAGCTTCGACCGTGATCGCCTGACCATAGGTGTCGCCCGCGACGAGGATCGTGTCCCCCGGCACGCCCGCGCTCACCGCGTCTTGAATCGTCGTCGACGCCCACTCCGGAAGGCTGTACGGGAATATGTTACCGCCCGATTTCGAGACGTACCGGTACGGCGCGCCCTTGATCGTGAAATTCGCGTCGCTCATGTCGTAACCGGCGTTCTGGTTGTTGTAATAAGCGACGACTTTGACGCGGGCCGTGTTGACCGGGAGGTCCGGCACGGTCCAATCATACGAGGTCGCCGTGCCGGCGAGACCGTGCGCGATCGTGTAATCGTAGGTCTCTCCCCCGTCCAGGCTCATGAAGATGTTGAGAGAATCGGGAGTCTGGCGGGCCGTGTACCACGTGATCGTATGATATTGGCCCGGCTGCCTGTCGACGTCCCAGATTTCCCCGCCGTTCGGAGCGGTGACATGAACGAGCACCGTGGTCGGTAGATACGTTATCTGGTACGCGTCGGTGCCGATCCTGCAGGTGCCGTACTTGATGTAGCCGAATCCCTCCATACCCCACCCGAGCCCCCAGCTGTTCTTGATGATCCATGCGCCCTGGCCGGCGCACTGGTTATCGTCCCATCCGACGATGAGGATCGCGTGATTGGGATTCGCGGTGGAAGGGTTTTGATAGCAGCCGTTCTGATAGTCGTAGAAATCGTCTTCCACGGTGAACGCGGTGGAAACGGGGCCGGTTTCGAGCGCCGTCTTGATCGCTGCCACGTTGTTCGACACGGGATTGTAGTCCGAGATCATGGAGAGCACCGTGCATTGACTCTGCCTGCATGGCTTGTCGTCGCGCGCTTCGTACGGGTAGCATAACTCCCCCACGCACCCTGGATTCAGGAATAGCTCAAGCGCTCCCGGCACCCAGCCGCCGTCGCAGTCCCCTCCCCACGGATTGCAGTCGACGACCTGCTGCTCGGAGAGATCCTCGAGCCGCTCGTCGAATATGAGGGTATGGGATTCGAGCTGGGCGACCGCCGCGAAGGCCCAGCACGAACCGCACGATCGCTGGTTCGTCACCGGGGTCACGCCGTTGTGCTGTCTCCAGTCGTACGCGGAGACGAACGCGGCGCCCGCGGGAGCCATGAGCGGCTGCCTGTCCTTTCCCCGGCCCTCGGGCAGGGGCAGGAGACCGAGGAGCTGCTTCTTTTCCTCGGCCGAAAGCCCCGAGACGGACGTTGTGCCCGCTGTCCATTGGTATCCGAGCTCGGCGTTCCTTTTGTTGATCTCGGCGATTCGTTCGCCCTCGCTCTTCTCCGCAAAGGCGGGAGACGCCGCCAGAACGAGCGCGGAGAGAATCGCGAGCGCCGTCGCGAGTCTGGGGAAAAGATGGGATTTCATGTGTTCGTAACTCCTTTGCGGATCCGGATGCGATATCGAACTTCGTGCAAACGCCATAGGTAAAGTAAGACTTCCGCGAGCGCGAAGCCAGACAATATTATACCAGAAACGGGCCGGGAGGTCGACCCCCCGGCCCGTTATCGCACAATACGCTCTCTGCAGTGGGCGGCCCCGGCATCTCCTATCTCAACAAGACCATCTT
This sequence comes from Candidatus Krumholzibacteriota bacterium, assembly GCA_041309505.1. GTDB lineage: Bacteria > Krumholzibacteriota > Krumholzibacteriia > Krumholzibacteriales > Krumholzibacteriaceae > SSS58A. Next base: position 1,623 of record JBFYZM010000305.1, on the reverse strand, counting down.
TTTGGTCTCGCTGAATCCGTTCGTCTCCATCTTGTAGAAATAGATGCCGCTCGCGACGGCCGAGCCGATGGTATTCCGGCCGTCCCACGCGATCGCATAGGCGTCCGCGTCCCGCACGCCGTCGACGAGCGTCCGCACGAGCTGCCCCGCCACGTTATAGATCTTGAGCGTCACGAGCCCCTTCTCTTTCATCTCGAACCTGATCGTCGTCACGGGATTGAAGGGGTTCGGGAAGTTCTGGGAGAGCTTGTACGCCGAGGGGATTTCCACGTCGGTGTAGCAGCAGCCGGGGTTCACGATGAAATTCATCCATGCGAACACGTCCCCCGCGATCTCGAAGCGATCGATCGGCGCGGAAAGCACGTCGTCTCTGACGTACTGCATGCTGAAACCGAACCACATCGTGTTCACATAGTATCCGCCGGGATTCAGCGTCGTGGACGCGATGGCCGCGTAGCGGTTCGTCGCGTTGTGCACCGGATAGCTGAGCGCGTACTTGCCGTTCGCCGTCTTGTCGAGCACGTCGAACTGGTTGATAACCGGGCATCCGCCGTACGCGTAGAGCTTGTCGGGCACGCCGCCGTGCACGAAGATGCCCGCGTCGGTTTCTCCCGTGACGAGCGGGTTCACGATGCCGCCTCCCGTGCGGCCGCCGGTTGCGTCGAAGTAGCTCGTCGCGACGAAGTCGACGCCGCACCAGGTGCTCATGAGGGTGAGCGCCGGGGTCGACGCGAGGCCGTCCAGATCGAAGGCGACGTCGTCGCCGCAGACCCAGAGGCCGCACACGTGCTCGGACTGCTCGAACCAGTTGATGAGCATCGTGCAATCGTCCGACTTGTCGCTGTTGACCGTGCCGTCGGAGATCGTGATGGAGGAGAGGTCTCCGCAATCCCAGACGATTGCGTTGTACTGATCGACGAGATGTTTCGTCTTCGCGCGGCTCCCCGGCCCGTTCGAGACGCCTGAGGTCGGGCCGTTCACGTCGTACTTGTCTACGTAGCAGTTCGGAAGCGCGATCTGGGAATAGAACGTCGGCATCCAGTAGTTCTCGACGGATCCGACAAACGAACCGCGCCCCGTGAAGTCGTCGACGAAGAGCACGGCGCTGTTTTTCGTCGGAAGGCAGGTGAACTCGTAATACGGCCCGTAGTAGCGGCACCATTTCGGCATAGAGGACTCGATGCCCGCGACGTTCCGGGCCATGAAGTAATAGTCTATCTGGTAGCCCCTCGTGAAAAGCGAATCGTTGAGGTCGAACATGTATCTATTCGCGACGACGCCTCCCGGCGTGCGCGCCGTATCTCCCTGGACGATCGTCCAGGTGCCGTCGTCGCTCTTGTACGATCCGTACGTGCCCTGGAGCGAGGGCCCGAAGAGCTTGGGCTTCGTCGGCGCGGGTCCGATGTAGGTGCATTTCACGTGCATGTACACGGCCGGACCGCCGCCCGGATCTGCCGCGATACCACCGCCGAGAGGCGAGGCGCAATCGACGACGATCGAGTCCCCCGGACGGATGACCGGATTGTCGTTCGCGTTGAGATCGTTCGCCGCGTCGGCCCGGACATAGCTTTCCAGGATGAATTCCTGCTCGGGGAAGTTGTCCTGGAAGAGATCGAGGTCGCG
>JBFYZM010000304.1:0-14993 GCA_041309505.1 Candidatus Krumholzibacteriota bacterium | reverse complement strand
GGATTATCCATGCATTTGACGGTCATTGTATCTCTCACGTCTCCGTTGTCGGATCCGGACCTCGCGGCACTCTCTCAGGCCGGCACCGCGCTGACCCGTTCCATATGAGTCGAGATCTTGTGTATCAGATCGGCCATTTCGAACGGCTTGTACATGAACTCGTCCGCCTTCGACCACGTCGCGAGGAAATCCTCCCGCTCCGGGCTGTTCACCTTGCGCGCGGTGAGAACGAGGATCGGAAACGGCTCGATCTTCTTGTGATCCATCTCCTCCTTGAGGATTCGAGAGACCTCGTAGCCGTTCTTCCCCGGAAGCATGATGTCGAGGAGCATGAGATCGTATTGATTCTTGCGCGCCATCCGGAGCGCGTTGAGGCCGTCATAGGCTACCTCGACGACGAATCCCTTCACTTCGAGACAATACCTGACGGTCTCGACGATATCCTCATCGTCCTCGACGATCAGAATCTTGTACGCTTTCATCCAGCGACTCCTTTCAGCTCATGGGCTGCGAACCCGTTTTTCATCCGTTCAAACGCCAGGGACACCAGATCCCGCAGATCGGTGCCTTCTCTCAGGCTGACGGTCCAGCCGGCCCGCAGAGGGGCCTCGACATCGATGCACGTCCCGCAATCCTCGCCGGCCGCCGGAATCCCCAACCGGGAACCCGCTCCCCGACCGGCAAGCGCCTCTCCGAAAAACGCGACCGGGTTTTGCAAGCGATCGATATGCGTGACGAGCGCCATCGCGATGCTTTCCGAGAGAGACCAGAGAAATGCGCCGCGGTCTCCAATATCTTTCAGCTCGGGATTGATGACGGGCGAGGGGTTGAAGCCGCGGGCGACCTCGTCCCACGATATCGGCGTCTCCTTGGAAATGACGAAGATGGCCGACGCAAGCCCTTTGGCCATCATCTCGTCGACCTTCATCTGCAGGGTTCTGTACCGTTTCACGATGCGGGCCGTTTCCTGATCGACGGAGAGAAACAGATGCACGGCGCTCCCTTTCTCGATGTCCCCGTCGATGAAGAGGCCCCCCCCCTGCATCCGCATGAGACGTTTCGCGATGACGAGGCCGAGACCCTGCGAAGCTCTGACGGGGCGCTCCGCGAGCTCGGTCGTATTGCTCAGCTCGACAACCTCGCGCGGTATCCCGCTCCCGGAATCCCGCAGAAGCAGATCCGCGAACGCTATAGCCTGGTTCAAATTCGCAAGCTCAGCGGGGAGAATTCTCGCGGGGCAAACGGCGCACCGGCGGACCGATATCGATATGCTCCCTCCGCCCGGCACGTGCTTCATGCTGTTCGCGAGAAGGTTCTGGACCACCTGCTCGATCCGGTCCCTGTCGAACATGAGGTTCGCGCAGGCCTCCTCGACATCGACGGTGAAATCGATCCCCTTCAGTGCCATCGGTCGAACGAACAGCCTGGTGATTTCGTCGAGGAATTTCCCGACGTCCTGCGGCTCGACCCTGAGGGGCCGTTCGTCGAGGCGCACCGCCGACGATTCGACGAGTCCGTCGACGAGCCTGCCGAGCCTGTCGACCGTCTTGGCGGCGCTCGAGAGAAAGTCCGGTCCGGCCTGGCGGCCGTTCGCCGATTCGTTCCCCGAATCGCCCGCGCCCTGCACGATCGCGAGCGACATCTTGAGAGCGGCAAGCGGCGTGCGCAGCTCGTGCGCGACCATCGCGACTTCCTCTTCCCGCGCCTCCGCCTGCTCCCGCTGCGACGTGATCTCCCTGATCAGCGCGAGCGATCCGACCTCCGGCGAAACGGCGTCGAGGCGCACCCACGACACGAGGAGGTATCTCTCGGGAACGCACGCGCCCTCGAGCTCACGATCGACAATGGTGCTTTGCAGTATGTTGAACTCTTCCCAGATACCGTGGAGATTGAAGCAGGACGACTTCCCCGCGTCGTACACGCTTTCGGAAGCGTCCCCGTCCATATTCATCAATTTTTTGAAAATCCCGTTCGCGCTCACGATCCTGCCGTCCGGCGAGAAAAGCGCCGCTCCGGAAGGAAGCGCGCCGAGGAGCCGTTCGAGAATCTCTCGCTCGCCGTTGACCTGAAAGACGATCGGAACCATTTCGTCCCTCTCGTCCGCGAGGTTATGGAAGAGCGCTATATCCTTGCGCCCGAAAGCTTCCTTCCTGACGCTCCCGACGAAGAGCACTCCCCTGACCTGAGCGCCGTAGGCGACCGGAACGAGAAAGTAGCTCTCGATTTTCGATCCGCTCCGTCTGCCGGCTCCGTTGGCTCCGTTCCCCCGGAAAAAGATCTTCTCGATCGCCGCCGGTCTGGACAGACCTTTCGCGTTCGTAAACATGCGGTGGGTATTCTGGAGCTTCTCCCTGATCTCGCTCACGTGCGGCGACAGATCGCTCGATTCGGCCATGATGTAGACGAGCTCCGTCTCGCGCATCGTGATGAATGCGCAGAACTCCGCTTTCGTGCGTTCCATCAGACTCGCCAGAACCGCCGTCATTGCGGAGTCGTCGCCGATCGCTTTGAGAATCCCCATCTTCAGTGATTTATCCATGCGCTTGTCAAAACGCATTTTACATGCCACGGGCGCACTCTCTCGATACATCCCCCCGGGAATGCCGGAGTCTATCGAGCGGCCCACTTATATTGTTTTATAACAACAGGTTGAATTCAACGGCGACAGCGATCAAGGGGATTGCCGGCGGGAGGAGACGAAACCCGCATGCTCGCGAGCCGCGGGCGCCTGACAAAAAAACTTCCATTTCCAGGAGGAGGTTTGCGGCGGGGAATCCGGAACGGGAGACTCCGGGCTCACGCCGGATAGCCGTCGGGACGAGCCTGCTTCCACGCGTAGGCGTCTCTCAGTATCTCTTCGATGCCGGGATAGAAACGCTTCCACCCCAGTTCCTTCTCGGCCCTGTCCGACGAAGCGACGAGCACCGCCGGGTCTCCCGGCCGCCGCTCGCCGAAACGATACGCGATCTCGAGGCCGGTCACCTTCTCCGCGGCGCGAATAACCTCGAGGACGGTGAAGCCGCGGCCGTTGCCGAGATTCAGGACTCCCCCGTACCCGTCGATGAGCTTCTCGAGACCGAGCAGGTGCGCGGAGGCGAGATCCTTCACGTGGATATAATCGCGGACACACGTTCCGTCGCTCGTCGGATAGTCCGTGCCGTAGACCACGAGCTCGTCACGGCGGCCGAGCGCGACGTCGAGAACGAGGGGTATGAGATGCGTCTCGGGACGGTGATCCTCGCCGTGGCTCTCACCCGCGCCGGCGGCGTTGAAGTAGCGAAGCGAAAGCGCCCTGAGCCCCCACGCGCCGGAGCAGTCGGCGAGGAGCCGCTCGATCGCGAGCTTCGTATTGCCGTACGCGTTGAGCGGGCGCAGCGGCGCCTCTTCCCTGATGGGCGTCTCGCCGGGCTCCCCGTAGACCGCGGCGGAGGAGGAGAAGAGAAAGAACTTCACCCCGGTTTTCCTCATCGCCGTGAGCAGCGAAACGGCGCCCCCAATATTGTTCCGGTAATACATGAGCGGATCGGCGACCGATTCGGCCACCTGCGAGAACGCGGCGAAATGACATACCGCGTCGACTCCATCGAGGACCGGGAGAAGGAAACGTTCATCGAGGAGATTCCCCTCGCGAAAGGTCACTCCTTTCCCGATCGCGCCGCGGTGTCCGGTCGACAGGTCGTCGACGACGACGACCTCGTGAGCGCCGGCGAGCAGAGACTCCGTGACGACGCTGCCGATATACCCCGCGCCCCCCGTTACCAGAATTCTCATTGCGTGCGACCTCCGTATCTCTCGAGATACGCGCCAAGATATTTTCCCGTGAGCGACGCATCCGATTGTACGACGCTCTCCGGCGAGCCGCAAGCGATAACCGTGCCGCCCTCGTCCCCTCCGCCCGGCCCGAGGTCGATCACGCAATCCGACCAGGCGATCACCTCCATGTTGTGCTCGATGACGACGACCGTATGCCCGGCCGTCACGAGCTCCTCGAACACGGCGAGGAGCCTGTCGACGTCGCTCATGTGGAGGCCGGTCGTCGGCTCGTCCATGATGTAGAGATTCCGCTGGCCGCCCGACTCGGCGAGCTCCCGCGCGATCTTGATGCGCTGCGCTTCCCCGCCCGAAAGGGTGTTCGACGGCTGGCCGAGCGTGAGGTAGCCGAGCCCGACCTTCGAGAGAATCCAGAGCTTCTCTCCCAGCTGCGGCGCCGCGTCGAAGAAAAGGATCGCGTCGTCGACCGTCATGTCGAGAACCTCGCTGATGTTTTTTCCGCGATAGCGCACCTCGAGCGTTTCCGCGTTGTAGCGCTTTCCCTCGCATTCCTCGCAGGGGACGAAGACATCGGCCATGAAATGCATCTCGACCCGCCGGAATCCCATCCCCTGGCAGCGGGAACAGCGGCCGCCCGATTTATTGAAGCTGAACCGCCCCGGATCGTATCCGCGCATGCGGGCGGCCTGCTGGGAAGCGAATATCTCGCGAATGAACGAAAAACCCTTGATGTAGGTGATCGGGTTCGAGCGCGGCGAGGAGCCGATCGCACTCTGATCGACGAGAAGCACGTGATCGAGCTTCCCCCGGACCTCGCATCCCCTGAGCCTGAGACGGCTCGCCGAGAGCGGGTCCCTCGATACGACGGGATAGAGAACGTCGACGACGAGACTGCTCTTGCCGGAACCGGAAACCCCCGTCACGCACGTGACGAGACCGAGGGGAATGCTCGCGTCGACGTTCTTGAGGTTGTGCTCGGCGACTCCCCTGAGCTCGATCGAGCCGTATTGCCTGCGCCGCTTCTTCGATACGGCCGCGCCGGTCCGCCCGCGGAACAGCCATTCGAGTGTTTTCGATTTCGGCGCGACCGCCGAGCTCGCCTGCTCGATCGTGCCGCTGAAGAGGACCTCTCCCCCGTGGCTGCCCGGGCCCGGCCCGAGGTCCACGAGATAATCGCACGAACGGATGATATCGGGATCGTGCTCGACGACGAGAACGGTATTACCGAGATCCCTGAGCCGTCGGAGCACCGAGACGAGTCGCTCGTTGTCGGCGGCGTGGAGCCCGATCGACGGCTCGTCGAGAATATAGAGCGCATCGACGAGATTCGCGCCGAGCGAGTTCGCGAGATTGATGCGCTGCGCTTCCCCCCCCGAGAGCGTCCGGGTCAGCCTGTCGAGCGTGATATAGCCGAGACCGACGTCGATCATGAACCGCAGACGGGACGCGATCTCCGAAAGGATGTCCCTCGCGATGCGCCGTTCCTGCTCGGTGAAACGCGTCCCCTCGATCGCCTCGAGAGCCTTCGCCGGGATCATCCGGACGAGGTCGCGGATCGTGAAGTCCCCGACGCGCACGTAATACGCTTCCCGCTTGAGCCTTCCCCCCTCGCACGTGCGGCATGTCGTGAAGGCCATGTATCTCCGCGTGAAGAAACGGTGACCCTTCTTGTAGCTCTTTTCCCTCAGCTTCTCGAGAAACGGAATCACGCCGAGGTATTTCCCTTCCCCCTCGAGGATGAGCTTCCTCGACTCCCCGGGAAGATCCATCCAGGGAACGTCCCGGGGAATATGCTTCGCGCGGCAGAACTCGATCAGCCGGTGTTGAAAATAGGCGAAGCGCTCGCGCGACCACGGATCGATCGCGAGCTTGTCTATCGAAAGCCTTCCGTCGGGAATGATGAGATCCTCCGAGAACTCCATCCGGTCGCCGAATCCATGGCAATCGGGGCACGCGCCGTAGGGGCTGTTGAACGAGAAGAGGAGCGGGTTCGGCGCCTCGAAGGACGTTCCGCACGTGGAACAGAGCGGCGCCTGGGTAAAACGATGCGAAGGGCCGCTTCCGGCTTCGACTATCTCGATGCTTCCCGTGGCTTCGCGGTACGCGAGCTCGACGACCTCGGCGATCCGGGATCTGTTCGCCTCGACCGCCTCGATGCGGTCGAGGAGCACCGCAATCTCCGCGCGACTGCCCTTTTCGATCGTGAACTCATCGACGCGAACGGCTTCCTTCCCGGTGAAGAGCCTCGAGTATCCCCTCGAGAGAAGATATCCGCGCTTCGTTTTCCAATCGGCGGAGTCCATGGCGCCGAGCGGCATGAGAAGGTTGATCCGTTTTCCGTCGAAGAGACGGATGATCTCCTGCGCCGCGTCGCTCGGGGAATGCGCGCGAACCTCGACGCCGCACAGGGGACAGACGATCCGGCCGACGCGGGCGAAGAGCAGCCGAAGATAGTCGTAGATCTCCGTCGCCGTGCCGACGGTCGAGCGCGCGCTCGTCACCGTGTTCTTCTGCCTGATCGCGATCGTGGGGCTCAAGCCCGATATGTCGTCGACGTCGGGGCGTTCGAGTTTCTCGATGAACTGCCGAGCGTAGGTGGAGATCGATTCGATGTAGCGCCGCTGCCCCTCGGCGAAGATCGTGTCGAAGGCAAGCGAGGATTTTCCGGAACCGGAAACGCCCGTGACGACGATGAGGGCGCGCCTCGGAAGCTCGAGATCGACGTTCTTGAGATTGTGCTGGCGCGCGCCGCGGATAACGATGGTGTCCATACCCACGCTCACTTCGTGTAAAGGGCAATTGTTTATTGTATCAGGAGAGGCGCATCCGTGCAACAGCGGTTTTGTGGACCGGCACTTGTGTCAGCCCGGGATTTCGGCTACGATCGCGCGGGCGCAATACGCGGGAAGGCGGGTAACCGATGGAACCATCCGATCGCGCGATCGGCAGGGAGATCGCGGCTCTCAGGAAAACGCTTCGAACGCTCCGCGGTCCGGGCGGGTGCCCGTGGGATCGAGAGCGGGATATCGACGACATGATCTCCTACCTCATCGAGGAGTCGTACGAGCTTCTCCAGGCGGAAAAGGGAAAGAACTGGCGTCACGTCGAGGAGGAGCTCGGCGACGTGTTCTTCATCCTCATCTTCATTCACGAGCTCCTCCTCGAGAAGAGGGATACGCCGCTCGCGGCGATCGTCGCGCGGGCGCACACGAAGATCGTCACCCGGCATCCGCATGTGTTCGGCGACACCACGGCGGCGAACAGCGCGGAAAGCACCGCCGAGTGGGAACGCATGAAGCGCTCGGAGAGGCGGAAGCGGCCCGCTCCGGGAATCCTTTCGGACGTCCCCGCAAAGCTCCCGCCGCTTCGGCGCGCCGCCGCCGTCCAGAAGCGGGCCGCCGCGACCGGTTTCGACTGGCCGGACCGCGCGGGCGTCATCGACAAGCTCCGCGAGGAGATCGACGAGCTCACGGCGGAGCTGCGCCGCGGCACGCGCGCGCGGATCAAGGACGAGGTCGGCGATATCCTCTTCACCGCGGTGAATCTCGCCCGCTACCTCGACGTCGATCCGGAGAGCGTCCTCGAGGGCGCGACGGAAAAGTTCGTCGGACGCTTCGGCGAAGTCGAGCGGCGCGCGAAGAGAAACGGAAAGAAGCTGTCCTCCATGAGTCTCGACGAGATGGAAAAACTCTGGCAGAAAAGCAAGTCGCGGAAGCCGCGGCGCGCCGCGAAGAAACGCTCCTGAAGATCGGCCGCTCATGTCCTTCCCCGACGAGCCCGGAAATACGAATAGAAAAAGAAAGGGGGCGATGAATCGCCCCCTTCTCATATCGGCCCTCTGGCTCGAACCGGTCTAGTTCAGCCGGCGGAACTCGATGCGTCTGTTCTCGGCGCGCCCCGCCGGAGTGCCGTTCGCCGCGATCGGACTGGTTTCGCCGTAGCCCCTCGCGACGATTCGGTCGGCGCTGAGCCCCGAATTCACGAGATACTGCTTCACCGCTTCGGCGCGCCGCTGGGACAGCCCCATGTTGTACTCGTCCTTGCCGACGTCGTCGGTGTGGCCGGCGATCTCGATTCTCACCTCGGGGTACGCCTTGAGCGATTTCACGACCTGGTCGAGAATCCCGTACGAATCGGGCGTGAGAGCCGCCGAACCGCTCTCGAAGTTGACGCCCCGGAGGATGAACTTCTCCTCGATGGGACGCTCGTCCGGGCAGCCGTCTTCGTCCAGGTAGCCGTTGTAGGTTTCGGGCTCGTTCGGGCACTTGTCCGCGGTGTCCACAATCCCGTCGAGGTCGTTGTCGAGATCGGGGCAGCCGTCTTCGTCCTGGAATCCGTCGAAGTCCTCGGCCTTCAACGGGCATTTGTCCTTGTCGTCGGCGATGCCGTCGTTATCGCTGTCCTGCACGACGTCCGGGCACCCGTCCTCGTCCTCGACGCCGTCGAAATCTTCGGGCTCGTTCGGGCACTTATCCTTGAGATCGGGGATGCCGTCCCCGTCGTTGTCGAGATCGGGGCAGCCGTCCTCGTCCTGGAACCCGTCGAAATCCTCGGCCAGATCGGGGCATTTGTCGTCCTTGTCCACGATCACGTCCTTGTCGTTATCGAGATCTGGACAGCCGTCAGTGTCCTCGACGCCGTCGAAATCCTCGGGATCGGTGGGACAGGCGTCCGCCTTGTCCTCGATGCCGTCCGCGTCCTTGTCCTGCGGGAGCACGTTGCCGCCCATCGACAGTATGAAGTACACGGCCCAGTCGGGAGGACGGACGAACGCCTTGTTGCTCTCGGGATTCAGGCTGAAATCGGCGGCGAGCGTTATGCCGGCTCCGGTCGAGGAGAGGAGCTTCACGCCCGGCGTGATCGTGTAGACGTTCTTGTTTCCCGCGAGGTAATAGCCTGCCGTGTCGGCCGGCAGGAAATCCGCGTTCAGGTAGTTGTCCCAGGTGAACTCGACGAAGAGGCTCGATTCCTTCGCGAGAAATTCGAGCCCGGTGCCGAACCGGAGGACGTCGTTGAAATTGGCCCCTTTGCCCTCGGGAGATCTCGGATACGCGGGCGGATAGAAACCGCTCGAATCGGGATTGTTCGCGTAGAGAATGCCGTACCCCGCGTCCTCGTTCCTGTTGAAGCGGTATCCAAGATTGAGATGGAGCTTCGTGGGCACGAATTTCTTCATATCGACGAGCTTGAGGGTGACGAGCCCCTTCACGCCGAAATCGGTCTTGCCGGTCGTGAAGCGGGCTTCCTCGCGGCCCGTCGGAAAGCTCGCTTCTCCGAGCAACCCGACGCTGACGTACCGGGACGGAAGGGGAGGACAGATCTTGAGGAGCAGCTCCGTGTCTCCGATGCCGCCGCGCGTCCTCGTCTCGAAGACGTCTTTCACCTCATCGTCTTCTCCGACCTGCATGATCCAGTTTTTCACGTTGAGCACGGCCGAGAACTCGATGTAGTCGCTCAGGCCGAAGGTCAGCGCCGCGCGCGAATTGAAGAAATGATAATCGACGTTCGCCATGCTGTCGGGGAGCGGAACGTAGTTGAACATGCTCAGAGGTCCCCGTGTCAGCGTCTCCCCGCTCCGGGAATACGACGTGCCGAGCGAGAAAATGAGCTTGCCCCTTCCGACCGTGTTCGCGCTTTGCACGTGGAGCAAACCTGCCGTGCCCTTCCATGCCTCCTGGCTGCGCGCCGGACCCGCCGCCGAAGCGACGAGGGCGACCGCGAGAAGCGCGCGTGCGATTGCTTTCATACCGTTCCCTCCCTCGTGAGAATCCGCCATCGAATCGATCCTAGGCGTTCTTCTCGGTGCCCTCTTCTTCCCCGCCTTCTCCCGCCACGCCTTCTTTTTCCCGATTCGATTCGTCGAGATAGTTCATCTGCAGCTCCGTGAGAACGGCGTTGAGGATTCTCTGCTCCTCGGGCAGAAGATTTCCCGCCGTTTTCTCGCGGATCATGACCAGCATATCGATCGTGATGCGCGATTGACGCAAATCCCGTTCCACTTTTCCGGTGATCGGACTGACAAGCTTGCCCAGTTGCTGCAGCGCGAGCGTCTCGAACATCGCAACGAGATGCGTGAAAAGAAACGCGTTCCGTTCCCCGTCGTCGGAAGTGTGTGCCATCGTCCGTCCCTCCTGTGTGATCGAGCCAGACTATAGGAGGGGGGCGAAAGGCCGTCAACGAAAAAGGAGTCAACAATCGAGAGCCGCAGGCCCTCGACGGCCCGCGGCTCTCGATCCAAGCCTGATTCGTTCGGCTCCGGGACCCTTCCGCGCCTGCGGAATCAATCCACCTTTCGTTCCGAAGCGAACCAGATCATCTTCGCCTGTTCGCTCCCCGATGCGTTCGCGTAACCGTGATCCTGGTTCGCGAGAAAGTAGATGCTGTCCCCTTCTCCGAGATCGTAGGCTTCATCCGCGATCTTGAAACGCACCCTGCCCTGAAGAACGAGCGCCGTTTCATCCCCCTCGTGGGCGTGGAGGGAAACCTCCTGCGGCGGAACCGGCGACAGGGTGATGAGCCGGGCGTTGATCTTGCCGCTCGGAATCGATTTCGTGAGCATCTCGGCCGTCCCCTTGCATCGCCCGAGCGCGCATTGCGTGCGGTCCTCGAACGCGACGAAGGAGACGTCGCTCAGCTCCTGATCCTCGATGAAATACGCGGGGTCCCTCTCGAGCGCATCCGCGATCCTGATGAGCGCTCCTATCGTCGGGGAGGTCTTCCCGCGCTCGATCTCGGAGATATGGGTCGCGGAGATACCGGCCTTCGCCTCGACGTTCTTGAGCGTGAGATGCTGCTCTTCCCGAATCTTCTTGATCCGCTTTCCGATTTCGTCCTTCGATATCATCGCTCCACGATCCTCCTCGCCGGCCCGGCGGCGCTCACAGACTGTACGGCGGCAGCGTCACCCAGATCGCGCGACACTTCGCGTCGCCGATATTCCGCATCGCGTGAGGCTTCGCCGCCTTGTAATGAATGCTGTCCCCCTCCTTGAGAATGAACTTCTGATCCCCGATGATGATCTCCATGACGCCCTTCGTGACCATCGCGAACTCCTCGCCGTCATGCGTACTCGTCTCCTCGGGACGCTTGATGCCGGGCTCGAGCTCGACCTCGAGAAACGACACCCTCGGCATCGGAACATCCTTGGCGAGGGAATAATAGGTGGCTCCCCAATCCTTGAACTGCATCCTCTTGCGTTTGGATTTATTGACGACGGAGACCTTCGACAGGTTCTTCTTTTCCACGAAATAGGCCACATCGGTTCCCATCGCCTCGGCTATCTTCGCCAGGGCCCCCACGGTGGGAGAGGTCATCCCGCGCTCGATCTCCGAGACATGAGTCGCGGAAACCTTCGCCTTGACCTCGATGTCCTTGAGGGTAAGTCCCTTGGAGAGACGGAATTGCTTGATTCGAGCCCCGATTTCATCCTTGCCGTTCATTGCCTTCCCCCTCAGTGCCCCATGGATGGAAAAAGACCGAAAAACATCGAGCAGCCTCTATAGTAAAATAAAAACTATCCAATTTCAACAAATTATTTTCCCATTTATGATTAAATCCATATTAGTGCAATTCGCGGCAAATAAAGAATATATCCATGCCCACATCCGGGGCTGACGCGCCGCCGCCGGATGGATATATCTCTTTTATTATTCTAGACTTGATTCCTCTCTTCCCGTATATTCGACCGCCGGAGATGGAGTTAATCGCGATGTCGCAGGCTTCAGGCAAAATCTGCATAATCCGCCTGGGCTCCCTCGGGGATCTCGTGCTCATGGTTCCCATGCTGAGAGCGCTGCGTTCGGCTTTTCCTTCGAAGGAGATACATCTCGTCTGCAAGGAAAAATATGCGGGGCTCTTCGATGGAGGCGGCCTCGTCGATTCGCTCATCCCGGTGCGGCGCGGCGATCTCCGCGAGATCGTCGATCTGCGCTCCGCGCTCGGCCGCGGGGGATACGAAGCCCTCGTCGACGCCCACGGAGTCATCCGGAGCCGCCTTCTTCTTCTCGCCCTGCGCGCGCCGACGAAGATCCGGATTCGCAAGAACGAGATCGAGAAAGCCGCGCTTATCGTCGGCAAGATGAACCTGTACCGGCGCGTCACGACGCAGACCGAGCGCTACGCCGAGCTCGCGCGCAAGCTCGGCGCGGAAATCCGCGAACCGTACGCGGAACTGCCCGTGCCTCCCGGCGCGGTCCGAACCGCGGAGGCGGCGTGCGCGCGCGCCGGACGCGGCGGCAAGCCGCTGATCGCGTTCGCCCCGGGCGCGCGGTGGCCGACCAAGAGGTGGCCCGCGGAGCTCTTCGCCCGATTGATTTTCGAAGCGTCGGCCCGCGGCCTCGATCCCCTGCTCATCGGAGGAGCCGAGGATGCCGCTACGAACGCCGAAGTTGCGGCGCTCTCCCGGAGCTCCCCCCTCGACCTCACCGGTTCCCTCTCGATCATCGAGTCCGCGGCGGTTCTCAAGCGGTGCGGGGCGCTCGTGACGAACGATTCGGCGCCGCTTCACCTCGCCGAAGCGGTCGGCACGCCGGTGATCGCCTTTTTCGGACCGACGGTGCGCGAGTTCGGCTATTTTCCGCGCCTCGCCGCGAGCACGGCGCTCGAAACGGCGCTCCCCTGCCGTCCCTGCTCGAGAAACGGCAAGCGCGCGTGCCCCTATGGAACGAAGGAATGCCTCGCGTCGATCGAACCGGCGACGGCTCTCGATGCGCTCCTCCGGACGCTCGGAGAAACGCGGGGGCGCTCATGAAGATCAGGCTCGCCGCATACAACGCTCTCCTGCCCGTCGCGGCTCTCGCGGCTCGCGCCGCCGCGCCGTTCGACGCGAAGATCGCCGAGGGGCTCAAGGGACGCGAAGGGTTCAGGGATCGCTGGAAGGATAAAGCGTCCGCGATCGATCGGAAGGGACGCCTGATATGGTTTCACGTTTCGTCGGTCGGAGAGTTCGAGCAGGCGAAGCCGGTCATGGATCTGCTCGCGCGAAACCGCGGGGCGTCTCTCGATCTGGCGCTTACCTTTTTCTCGCCGTCCGGCATGAACTACTATGAGCGGTTCGATCGATCGAGGAGGATCCCCTCGATGCGATTCGTCGAGTACCTCCCCGTCGATACGGCGCGCAACATGCGATTCTGCCTCGACACGCTCAGGCCCGACATGATCGTCTACGTGAAGTTCGATATCTGGCCCAATCTCGTCGTCGAGGCAGCGCGCAGAGGCGTTCCCCAGATCCTCGTCTCGGGGACCCTGTCCCCCGGCTCGCGCCGGCTCTCCTCGTTGGTGAGGAGCTTCTACGGAGGGCTTTTCTCGATGTTCGACGCCATCGCCGCGATCTCCGCGGAGGACGCGGAGCGATTCAGGACGCTCAGCCGCGGCGCGGTCGAGATCGTCGAGGCGGGCGACACGAGATTCGACCAGGTCTGCCGGAGAATCGACTCGTCCGACGTGAAGCTCCCCGGGGCGATCGCCGCGGCGGGAAGGACGTGGATCGTCGCGGGAAGCACCTGGCCGAAGGACGATGGTATAGTGATCCCGGGATTCGCCGCGCTGAAGCGCGCGCATCCCGACGCCGGGCTGATCGTCGTGCCGCACGAACCGACAGGGGAACGGCTCGACGAGATCCGCGAATCGCTCGAAAAGGCGCGTCTCCCCTTCCGGCCGCTCTCGAGTCTAAGCGACGCGGACAGTCTCGCGGAGCCGGTCGTCGTCGCCGACGGCGTCGGCTACCTCGCCGAGCTCTACCGGGCCGGCGCGATGGCGTTCGTCGGCGGCGGTTTCACCTCCGGCGTGCATAACGTGATGGAACCCGCGGTCCTGAAGCTTCCCGTCTTCTTCGGGCCGCGAATCGACAACTCCTTCGAAGCGCGGGAGCTCGTCCGGCTCGAGACGGCCGTGATTCTGAACACGGCGGACGATTTCGCGAGGGAGTGCGGCGCCCTTCTCTCGGACCGGAAGCGCCTCGAGGAAAAAGGAGCCGCCGCCGAACGGTTCGTACGAAATCATTGCGGAGCCGCCCTCCGTTGCGTAGATTTGATTGAAAAATATCTCGAAAGAAAAAGGTGAACGTTGAACCAGCACCCGAAATCGCCCGCGCAGCCGCGGTATATCCAGATCGAGACGATACTCGGCTGCGACGCCGAATGTCCGTTCTGCCCGCAGAAGACGATCGATCGCACACCGGTCGTCATGAGCGAGACGACGTGGAAGAAGATCGTCGACGACACACGGGGACTCGGCATCACCTATCGCCCGTTTCTCCAGAACGAGGCGCTCATCGACAAGCGGCTTCCGGCCATCGTTAAGTATATCAAGGAGGATCCGACCGCTCGCGCCGAGATCAACACGAACGGGAATCTCCTCGACGCGAAGCGGGGCGACGCCCTCATCGAGGCGGGAATAGATCTCGTCCGCTTCAGCATCGACGCGTTCTCGAACGAAACATACGCCGCGTGCCGCGTCGGGCTCGACTACCGGAAAGTCGTCGACAACGTCAACCGGTTCATCGAGGCCGCCGCGAGGACCCGCGGGAAGGTCGTGACCGAGGTGCGGATGATCGACATGGAATCGAGCCGGCACGAGCAGCGGGATTTCATCGACTACTGGAGCGCGCGCGCCGACCGGGCGCTCATCGTGCCGCTCTACCACTGGCCGTGGGACGACGGCGTGGAGATGGTCCGCAAACCGTGTCTCAAAATGCGCGAGGAGATGTTCTTCTACACCGACGGCCGCGCCGTTCTCTGCTGCTGGGATATCGCGGGGCGCGCGGTGATCGGGGACGTGACGAAAGAAAGCGTTCTCGAGATCTGGAACGGCGCGGCGAGACACGGATATGCGGAATACCTTTCCCGCGGAGAGCGCGACAAGATACTACTGTGCTCGCGCTGCGACGCGTACCGCGATCGACACTTCGACGGATTCGACGATTGATTCCCGATCATCCAGCGACCGGCCAGGGATAGCTCCCCGCGCGAACGAGGCGCGGCGCGCCGCGCGTGAAATCGACGATCGTCGAAGGCAGCGCCGGCGATCTTCCCCGCCGGGACAGGTAGCCGTCGAGACCCGGAAACGCCCTTCGGATATCGGCGATTCTCGTCATCGGCTCGCGTCCCGAGCGATTGACGCTCGTCGAGACGATGGGCTCGCCGATCGTTTCGATGAGAGCCCGCAGATCCGCCCGGGCGGGAACCCTGACGGCGACCCTCCCGCCCGGCGAGAGAAGCGAAGAG
>JBFYZM010000303.1:0-3144 GCA_041309505.1 Candidatus Krumholzibacteriota bacterium | reverse complement strand
CGCGCAATCCGTGGAACCTCGAACAGGGATCGAGCGGCTCGTCGGCCGGTTCGGCTTCCGCGACGGCGGCGGGTCTCGTCGCGTTCGCCATCGGGACGGAGACGTGGGGCTCGATCGTCTCTCCTTCGACGCGATGCGGCGCTACGGGGCTCAGGCCCACATACGGACGGGTGAGCCGGACGGGCGCGATGGCGCTCAGCTGGTCGATGGACAAGATCGGGCCGATCTGCCGCACGGTCGAGGACTGCGCGATCGTGTTCGACGCGATACGCGGCGCGGACGGGATCGACCAAACCCTGATCGACGCGCCGTTCAACTACGACCCGAAGGTCGATCTCAAGAAGCTGCGCATCGGCTGCCTGAAGAAACTCTTCGAAGAAGATTACGACAACAAGGCCAACGACGCCGCCACGCTCGCGAAGCTCCGCGAGCTCGGCTGCGAGCTCGTGCCCGTGGAGCTCCCCGATTATCCGGTCGACGCGATCGCGTTCATCCTGAGCGCCGAGGCCGCGGCCGCGTTCGACGAGCTCACGCGCTCGGGACGCGACGATCTCATGGTGCGGCAGACGCGGGACGCCTGGCCGAACGTCTTTCGCGCCTCGCGATTCATCCCGGCGGTCGAATACATCCAGGCGAATCGTCTGCGCTATCTCATCATTCAGGATATGCAGAAGCTCGGGGTGGACGTGTGGCTATCTCCGTCGTTCGGCGGGAGCAACCTGCTCCTCACGAATCTCACGGGGCACCCCTGCGTGGTGCTGCCGAACGGATTCGACGAGAAGGGATCCCCGACGAGCGTCACCTTCATGGGGAGACTCTTCGGAGAGGCCGCGCTCCTCGCCGTCGCCAAGGCGTACCAGGACGCGACCGATTTTCACCTGAAGCATCCTCGTGGGTTCTGAAAAGGAGGCAGACATGAAACGGCTGACACTCGCCGCCGCCGTTGTCGTTCTCGCGCTCATCCTCTGTGCCTCGACGGTAATACCGAATGCGCATTCGGCGCGGCGCGACACAGGCGGGAAGCTCAAGCTCGATGCCCCGATTCCGATGGACCCGGAAGTGGCCGTCGGGAAGCTCGACAACGGCCTCACCTACTACATCAGGGTGAACCGGGATCCGGAGAAGCGCGCGTACATTATGCTCGCCGTCAACGCGGGCTCCGTGCTCGAGGACGACGACCAGGTCGGGCTCGCGCATTTCGTCGAGCACATGGGTTTCAACGGGACGAAGCACTTCCCGAAGCAGGAGCTCGTCAAGTATCTCGAATCGGTCGGCGTCGCGTTCGGGTCGCAGGCGAACGCGGGGACGGGATTCGATCAGACCGTTTACCGGCTGACGATTCCGACGGACACGGCCGAGATCGTCGAGAAGGCTTTCGAGGTCCTCGAGGACTGGGCGCGGTGGATCAATATGGAGGACGAGGAGATCGAGAAAGAGCGCGGGGTAATCGTCGAGGAGTGGCGGCTCGGTCTCGGGGCGGGCGAGCGGATATTAAACAAACAGCTCCCGGTGCTCCTCAAGGACTCGCGCTACGCGCTTCGCCTCCCCATCGGGAACAAGGACTCGCTCCGAACCTTCAAGCCCGACGCCGCGCGGCGCTTCTACCGCGACTGGTATCGTCCCGATCTGATGGCCGTCATCGCGGTCGGCGATTTCGATCCGAAATGGATCCGGGCGCTCGTCGAGCAGCACTTCGCTGAGATGCCGCCGGCCGAGAAGCCGCGGCCGCGGACGGCGTTTCCCGTGCCCGATCACACCGAGACACTCTACTCGATCGTGAGCGATCCGGAAAAGACGGGGACCGATATCACGCTCTACTTCAAGAGCGATCCGCTTCCCGAGAAGACGCTCGCGGATTACCGGCGGGACCTCGTTTTTCGGCTGCACGAGGATATGTTCAGGCAGCGGCTCGCCGAGCTCAGCCAGAAGCCCGATCCGCCGGTGCTTGGAGCAATGGTCCGCGATGGACACTTCGTGAGAGAGAAAGAAGTCTACTTTCTCGCCTCCTCCGTCAAGGAGGGCGGACTCGATAGAGGGCTCGATGCCATGCTCACCGAGGTGGCGCGGGTCAAAAAGTACGGCTTCATCGAGCCGGAGCTGCGGCGGGTGAAGGACCGCTGGATCCGGGTCAGCCAGTGGTCCGATCAGCGCGAGAAGGTCAAATCGGACACGTACGCCGGCCAATGCCTGAACCATTTTCTGAACGGCGATCCTATCGTGAATCCCGCGACGCAGCGCGAGCTGTACGAGCGCCTCATGCCGGGAGTCTCTCTCGAGGAGGTTAACAGGCTGAGTGCGCAGTGGTTCGGTTCGGGCAACTGCGTGATACTCGTGGGAGCGCCGGAGAAAGAGGGGCTCAGCCTCCCGACCGAGGGAGAGCTGCGGTCCGTGTTCGCGCGCGTCGAGCAGGCCTCGGTCGAGCCGTACACGGAGGCGCAGATGGAGAAGCCCCTTCTCGCCGTGACGCCCAAGCCCGGGAAGATCGTCAAGGAATCGAAGCGCCCGGCGCTCGGCATCACCGAGTGGACCCTTTCGAACGGCGCGCGCGTTATTCTCAAGCCGACCGAATTCGACCGCGAAAGGATATTCTTTACTGCCTTCAGCCCGGGCGGATTGTCGCTCGTTTCGACCGACGATTTCAAGTCCGTCGTCTACGGGCAGCAGGTGATCCAGTCGTGCGGCGTGGGGGACTTCGGCAGGGAGGATCTCAAGAAGAAGCTGATGGGATCGATCGCATCGGCGAGCGTTCAGCTCTATGATCTCACCGATAACTGCGAAGGAAAAGCATATGCGAAGGACGTCGAGACGATGTTCGAGCTCCTCTATCTGCGGTTCACGGCGCCCCGCATGTGCGACGACGAATTCAAGGCGGCTCTCGTCAAGATAAGGGAATACGTGAGGAACAAGAACGCGGATCCGCAGCGGGTCTTCCAGGACACGATACAGGCAACGATAACCCGCCACAACCCGCGTTATCGCCCGATGACCGAGGCCGCGGTCGATTCGATCGATCTCGGGACGGCGTTCCGCGTCTATCAGGACCGTTTCGCTGACGCGAGCGACTTCACGTTCATCTTCTACGGCGACTTCGACGCCGCGACGCTCAAACCCTATGTGCGGACCTATATCGGAAGCCTGCCGTCG
>JBFYZM010000302.1:0-7136 GCA_041309505.1 Candidatus Krumholzibacteriota bacterium | reverse complement strand
TTCGAGCGGCCTCCATACGAACGGCTATTCCCTCGCGCGAAAGATCGTCTTCGAGGAAGCGAAGCTCTCGATCGACGACGAGATCCCCGGCACGGGAATGACCGTGCGCGAGGCGCTTCTCGCCGTGCACCGGAGCTATCTCCCCGAGATTCGGGATCTGCGCTCGCGCGTCGAGATCAAGGGGCTCGCCCACATCACGGGCGGGGGCCTCCTCGAGAACATCCCGCGCATACTCCCCGCCGGCGCGGCGGTCGAGATCGACTCGTCGAAATGGGATCTGCCGCCGCTCTTCAGGTTTCTCAAGACGCGCGGGGCCGTCGACATGACGGAGATGCACCGCGTATTCAATATGGGAATCGGAATGGTCGTCATCGTCCCCGCCGGCGCGGACGAGGCGATCGGGCAAGGCTCCTATCGCTGGGATCCGTTTCCGATCGGCCGCGTGACCGCGGGGGACAGGAAGGTGCGGATCGTATGACGGGGAAGCTTTCGCGCGAGATCGTCGAAGCCCTTCTCGAGACGCTTCCGCTCGAGATGACCGTGCTCGACGAGAACGATCGCGTCGTCTGGTGGAACGCCCGGAAGCCGCGGTTCTTCGAGCGCGCGAACGACATCCTCGGCCGCGACGTGCGCTCGTGCCACTCGGAGAAGAGCGTCGGCATGATCGATCGGCTGCTCCGCGAGATGAAGGCGGGGGAGCGGGAGAACGCGCGCTTCTGGTACAATCGGATTGACGAAGGCGTTCCGCGGAAGCTCGTCGTCGACTATATCGCGATCCGCGACGCGGGCGGCCGCTACGTCGGATGCGTCGAAACGCTTCAGGACGTGGCGCCGTTTCGCTTCATCGAAGGTGAGAGGAGGGAGCTCGATGACTAGCTTTTTTCCGGTTCAACCGATCAAGCTCCTGGCGAGCCTCGTCCTGTGCCTCCTCGCCGGTTTTATCGGATCGATCTTTACGACGCCGAAGATCGACGGATGGTACGCGGGGATACACAAGCCCTCGTTCACGCCGCCGGGCTGGCTCTTCGGCCCCGTGTGGACGCTCCTCTACGTGCTGATGGGAATCGCGCTCTACCTCGTATGGAGGAAGGGCCTCGCCGCGAAGGGGGTCAAGATCGCGCTCGCCGTGTTTCTCGTCCAGCTCGCGCTCAACGCGCTCTGGTCGTTCGCGTTCTTCGGCGCGGAGTCGCCGCTCGCCGGGCTCGTCGTGATCGTCGCGCTCTGGGGAATGATCGCCGCTTCCATCGCGGCCTTCGCGCCGGTATCGCGCGCGGCCGCGGCGCTCCTCGTGCCCTACATTCTCTGGGTCAGCTTCGCGACGATTCTCAACGCGTCGATCTATTTTCTCAACCGGTAGGGGCAGGCGCCGCCCGTCGGGCGCGCGTCGCGGCCGGTCTCTCGATCGGAGGATCTCATGGACACTCTCGCCAGGCCCACGATCGTCGTGAGCAAGTGCCTCGGATTCGCGGCATGCCGCTACAACGGCCTCGGCGTCTCCTCGGACGTCGTGAACGCCCTCATGCCGCACGTCGATTTCGTGCCCGTCTGCGCCGAGATGGAGATCGGGCTCGGCGTGCCGCGCGAGCCGATCCGCGTCGCCCAGGGCCCGGGCGGGCTCAGGCTCCTCCAGCCTTCGACGGGCGCGGACGTGACGGACAGGATGAAACGTTTCGCCGCGTCGTACCTCGATTCGCTCGCGATCGTCGACGGCTTCATTCTCAAGAGCCGCTCGCCTTCGTGCGGGGTCAGAGACGTGAAGGTGTTCCGCGGCGTCGAGAAGGAAGCCGCGGTCGGGAAGGGCTCGGGATTCTTCGGCGCGGCGGTCGTGGAGAAATTTCCCGGGCATCCGGTCGAGGACGAGGGTCGGCTCCTGAACTTCCGCATCCGGGAGCATTTTCTCACGAGCCTCTACGCCCTCACGCGCTTCCGCGCGGCCCGCGCGCGCCTCGCGATGCGCGACCTCGTCGATTATCAGGCGCGCAACAAGCTCCTCCTCATGTCGTACAGTCAGAAGGAAATGAGACTTCTCGGGAAGATCGTCGCCAATTCCGAAAAGAAGGCTATGCCCGCGGTATTCGACGAATACGAGGCGCACCTTCGCGCGGCGCTCGCGAAGCCGCCGAAGTACGTTTCCAATATCAACGTGCTCATGCACGCGATGGGGTATTTCAAGGACGGGCTCACGCCCCCCGAGAAGGCGCATTTCATCGCCTCTCTCGAGAAGTACCGCGCGGGGAAGATTCCCCTGAGCGCGACGATCGCGATCGTGAACGCGTGGCTCGCGCGCTTCGGGAGCGATTACCTGAAGCAGCAGACCTATTTCGAACCCTACCCCGAGGAGCTTGTCGAGATCACCGACTCGGGGAAGGGAAGAGATCTCTGATACGCGGCGGCGCGTCGCCGCGGCGCTTCATCCGAGCATTATGCGCGAAATAGTCCGGCACGAGAGAATCAAGCTCCTCAACGACCGGGCGGCCGCGTCCGGCAGGTTCGTTCTCTACTGGATGCAGGCCGCCCAGCGCGCCGAGTGCAACCACGCGCTCGAATACGCGATCGAGCGCGCGAACGCTCTCGCGCTCCCCGTCGTCGTTTATTTCGGCCTCACCGAGAAATACCCCGAGGCGAACGAGCGGCATTACCGCTTCATGCTCGAGGGGCTCGCGGACGCGCGCGGCGCTCTCGAGAAGCGCGGTATCAAGTTCGTCGTCCGCGCCGTTTCGTCCCCCGAGATCGGGGCCATCGAGCTCTCGAAAGCCGCGGCGCTCGTCGTGGTTGACCGCGATTATCTGAGGCATACCCGGGCGTGGCGCGGCGCCGCGGCGCGCCGCATGGAGTGTCCCCTCGTGCAGGTCGAGACGAACGTCGTCGTGCCGGTCGAGGAGGCCTCGCCCAAAGAGGAGTACGCGGCCGCGACGATACGGCCGAAGATCATGAAGCAGCTCGGTCGCTTCATGGTGCCGCTCGGCGCGCGAAGGCCGAAGCGCGGTTCTCTCGCTCTGCGCATACCGTCGCTCGATATCGCGGATGCAGGCGCCGCGCTCGCGCGCCTGAAGATCGACAGATCCGTGGGCGGGGTCGAGATTCCGCGCGGCGGAACGGGCGAGGCGAAGAAGCGCCTCCGCGCTTTTCTCGCGACGAAGCTCTCCCGTTTCGCGGATTCGAGAAACGATCCCAACGCGGACGCTCTCTCCGGCATGAGCCCCTATCTCCATTTCGGGCAGATATCGCCGCTCCATATTGCGCTCGAGGTCGCGAAGAAGGGGGGACGCGGGTCGAAGGAGTACATCGAGGAGCTCGTCGTCCGCCGCGAGCTCTCCATGAATTTCGTATTCTACAACGAGCGCTACGATTCGTTCGAGGCGCTTCCGGACTGGGCGCGAAAGACGCTGCGCGAACACGCGAAGGATCGCCGCGAGTACATCTACGGCGAGGAGGCTTTCGAGAACGCCCGCACGCACGATCCCTATTGGAACGCTGCCCAGGACGAGATGCGCCTCACGGGAACGATGCACGGGTACATGCGGATGTACTGGGGGAAAAAGATCCTCGAGTGGAGCCGCACGCCCGAGGAGGGCTACCGGATCGCGCTCGCGCTCAACAACAGGTACGAGCTCGACGGCCGCGATCCGAACGGATACGCCGGCGTCGCGTGGTGTTTCGGGAAGCACGACAGGCCCTGGCAGAGACGCGCCGTGTTCGGCATGGTGCGTTACATGAACGCGAACGGCCTCAGGCGCAAGTTCGACGCCGACGCCTACGTCGAGCGCGTCGCTCGCCTGAAGGCGGCGATCGAGACGTAACCTGTTGCAAAGAAGCTCATTGACCGTTTTGCCCACGCGCCGCGTTTCAATTTCTTGACATGAAAATGCCCGCGTGATACGATTCCCGCTACCTTGGAGCATTTTCTATTTGTTCCGGGAACGGGTAGCTTTTACATTAATGCATACGTAGGATGTTTCTACGCTATTTCAGACGCAAGCGAGAGGAGAATGCGATGTTGAACATCACAACCCGCGATAAGGCTGGTGTGATGATTATCGACCTCGAGGGCCAGATCGACGGCGGTCCGGTTTCGGCCAAGGTCCACGAGCTCATCAAGCAGAGCCTCGACAAGGGCCAGAAGAAGTTCATCTTGAACCTCACCAAGATCAGTTGGCTGAACTCCCTCGGAGCCGGAATATTGATCGCCGCTTACGCTTCGGCGAAGCGTCAGGAAGCCGGGCTCAAGCTCTTCGGCGTGGGCGATCGCGTGGAAGCCGTTCTCAAGACGTGCGGGCTCATCCCCGAGGTGTTCGAGGTATACAAGGACGAGGAGAGCGCGTTCGCGAGCTTTGCGTAAAACGGAATCGATCTGCGATTAGCTTGAGGAGAAGGATGAAACGATGAAGATTAAAAGTCGAGAGGTTGACGGGATTACGATATTCGACGTCTCGGGCGAGATGTACGGCGGGGCCGAGAACATGGAGCTCGTCAACATGGTCACCGAGCTCGCCAAACAGAAGAAGCTCGATCTTCTGGTCAATCTCTCAAAGGTGAAATGGATCTCGAGCACCGGCCTCGGCATCCTGGTCTCCGCGAGATCGCGCTTTTCGAAAGAGGGGGGCGTCATAAAGCTCTGCCACCCGAACGACAGGGTGCTCGGCATTCTTCAGGTCACGCGGCTCAATATGATATTCGACGTTTTCCCGAACGAGGCTGAGGCTATCGCCAACTTCAAGAAGAAATAGCTTCGCTTTCTTGCGCGGCACGGAATTCGACGGGGGCGCCTTCGAGGCGTCCCCTTTCATTTTGTCGTGCACGGCCGGTACGGCGACGCGCAGATCGCGTAGTGATCGGTCTCGACGAGCGGCATCGAAAAGACGTCGCTCTCGTACTCCGCGAGCCATTCGCCCGTCTTCGAAATGACGACGAGCCGGTCGTTCCGGCGGTCGATGACGTAGAGCTTCCCGTCGAGATATGCGATGTCTCCCCAGCGGCCCGCTGCCTGGGCGTTGTTTCCGTAGTACGCGTAGAAATCGAAGAACTCGTAGTCGATCGTGCCGTCCGCCGCCACCGTAACGATGCGCCGCCAGGTGTCGTTTCCGTCGAAGCATATGTATA
This sequence comes from Candidatus Krumholzibacteriota bacterium, assembly GCA_041309505.1. Taxonomy (GTDB): domain Bacteria; phylum Krumholzibacteriota; class Krumholzibacteriia; order Krumholzibacteriales; family Krumholzibacteriaceae; genus SSS58A. The sequence continues at coordinate 2,036 of JBFYZM010000302.1, read as the reverse complement.
TGGTCCCCGACGAATCGGCGCACATGCCGCGCGGCTCGGCGGTGCCCACGAAGAGGTTCGCGACGGATTCCCAGCTCCCCACCGTTATCGCCCGACCGTCCCAGAGACCTCGCCAGAGCACGTAATTCGAGGGGCCCGAGGCGGTCATCAAATGAACGTCCCTCGTCACGGGATCGACGGCGAAGCTCTCCCAGAGGATGGCGGCGAACATGTGGCTGGAGCTCAACTCTGCCATGGACCCGGGACATCCGATAGAGTGAGGGGCGCCTGGATTGAGCCCCGCGAGGACGCCGCCCGGATTCGGCTCCAAGGAGAACCGCGTGGAAGCCCAATCGGCATCCGCGTAGGTTTCGAGGTCGTGCGTCGCGGGATCGGCCTTGCGTATAATGTCCTCCATCGAAACGAAGAGTTCCCCCCGCGCCGAGAAGGAGATGCCGTCGATGCGTTCCGCCGTTTCGAGAACCTCGGCGGCTTCGCCATCGGCCGGATTGAAATCGATGACGACGCTCCCCGCGCCGCCGAGAAGAGACGAGCTCGTGGTCGCGATGAAAATGTGTTTCAGCGGCCATACGCAGAGCCTCACGGGACTCTCTTCCGGGCAGCCGAAAGCGACCGCCGTCGCGGAGAGAAGGACGCTGTCGCCGGGAATCGCCGCCCATACGTGCTGCGTTCCCGCCGCGGCGCCGAGCTTGAAGCTGCATGAGGCGAGGCCGTTCGCGTCCGTCGCGGTCTGAGAGGGGTTCACGAGCGCCGACGGCGCATTCGTGCTGAACGAGACCAGGACTCCCGGCTTCGCGTTGCCGAGAATGTCGCTCACCTTGACCACGAGCGGTTCGGAAAGAACCGCGCCGGCGCGTTCCGTCTGGTGGTCGCCGGAATACGCCGAGAGGCGGAGATTCGACAGGTCGTCGGCGGGGTTGTCGTCGCAGGAGAATTGCGCGAGCGCCGCGAGCGAGAGCGACGCCGCGAGGGCGAATGCGCGCATGAACGAGATCCGGTTCATCGCTGCCTCCCTGATTGAAATTTATGCGAGCGTGTGGGCGCCGTCCCCAACAATCTAGCGGAAAGCGGGCTTTTCATCAATCCATTACCTGTGATACTATTTCTTTCGGCCCCGACGAGGAGGGATATCGTTGAATGAAACATTCAAGGCTCCCTGGTTCGTGAAAGGCGACATAGACGGCTTCTTCGGGCTCGCCATCGACAACCTCATACAGTTTCTGCTCATCGCGACCCTCTGCCCGCTCATCGCGGGGATTCCCGCCGAGTTCGTGTACAGCCGGGTGCTCCCGGGCGCGGCGCTCTCCGTCGTGTTCGGCAACCTCTTCTATGCGTGGCAAGCGCACCGGCTCGCGACGCGCGAGCGGCGCCGCGACGTCACGGCGCTTCCCTACGGCATCAACACGGTGAGCCTCTTCGCGTATCTCATCTTCATCATGGGTCCCGTGTACCGCGAGTCGGGAAGCTGGGATCTCGCGTGGAAGGCGGGTATGCTCGCGTGCCTCGGGAGCGGGATCATCGAGTTCGGCGGGGCGTTCGTCGTGGACAAGCTGAGGCGCGTCACGCCGCGCGCCGCGCTCCTCTCGACGCTCGCCGGCATCGCGATCACCTTCATCTCGATGGATTTCGCGTTTCAGACTTTCGAGAAGCCGCTCATCGCGATGCTCCCCCTCGCGATCATTCTCATGCAGTATTTCGCGAAGGTCCGGTTTCCGCTCGGGCTCCCCGGAGGGCTCGTCGCCGTGGCCGCCGGGTCGATCCTCGCATGGGCGCTCGGCGTCATGGACGCGGGAGCGGTGCGGACGGCCGCGGCCGAGGTCGGATTCCGATTGCCGCGATTCTCGGGCCCCGAGCTCTTGAGCGTGTTCAACAGCGAATACATCTACCGTTTCCTCTCGGTCATCATCCCGATGGGGCTTTTCAACGTGATCGGATCGGTGCAGAACCTCGAGAGCGCCGAGGCGGCGGGAGACCGCTACGAAACCGTCGCGCCGCTCGCCGTGAACGGGCTCGGAAGCATGCTCGCCTGCTTCTTC
>JBFYZM010000301.1:0-5666 GCA_041309505.1 Candidatus Krumholzibacteriota bacterium | reverse complement strand
TTCTTCTCCATGCTGCGGAGCCTGATGACGCCCGTCGTCGTCTCCTCGGTGCCCCCCTTCACGCCCGGGAGGAGCTCCGTGCGCTTCGTGTGGAGCGTGCTCACGAGATCGGCGCCGTCGTCCATCGTGATCGTCGGCTTCGTGTCGAGCGTCGCGTTGATGTGGCCGTAATAGCGCTCGGCGTCCTCGCCCTTCACCGCGAAGGTCGCGATCTTCTCGTGCGCGACGAGGGAGGCGACGACGTCGTCCTGCGTGCTGAGCGGATTCGAGGCGCAGAGCGCGACCTCGGCGCCCCCCGCCTTGAGCGCCATCGCGAGGTTCGCCGTTTCGGTCGTCACGTGGAGGCACGCCGCGATCCGCACGTCCTTGAGCGGCTGTTCCTTCTCGAAACGTTTCCTGATCATCCTGCAGACCGGCATGCTCTGCCACGCCCATTCGATCCGCTTCTTCCCCGCCTCCGCCAGATTGATGTCCTTGCAGTCGTACTGCATCTCGCGATTCCTTTCTCCCGTGTGATTCCTCAGCAGGTCTTCCCGCCGACGCCCGCCTTCGATTTCAGTATTTCGACCATGTCGAGCGCTTCCCAGGTGAATTCGGGCTCCGTCCGGCCGAAGTGCCCGTACGCCGCCGTCTGCCGGTAAATGCCCCGCCGGAGGTTGAGCCGTTCCATGATGCCCCGGGGCGTGAGATCGAAAACCTCGCGGACGATCGCCGTCAGCCTGGCGTCCGCGAGCGTGCCCCGGCCGCCGGTGTCGATCATGACGGAGATCGGCTCCGCCACGCCGATCGCGTACGCGAGCTGGACCGTGCACTCGTCGGCGAGCCCCGCGCCCACGATGTTCTTCGCGACGTGGCGCGCCGCGTAGCAGGCGGAACGGTCGACCTTCGTCGGGTCCTTGCCCGAGAACGCGCCGCCGCCGTGGCTCGCGTAGCCGCCATACGTATCGACGATGATCTTGCGGCCCGTGAGCCCCGTGTCGGCCGCCGGGCCTCCCTTCACGAAGCGCCCCGTCGGATTCACGAGGATGCGATAGTCGCTCGCGTCCACGTTCATCTCCGATACGACCGGCCGGATGACCTCCTTCGTGAGGTCCTTGCGGATCCGGTCGATCCCGACCTCCGCGCTGTGCTGCGTGGACACGAGGACGGTGTCGATCCGTTTCGGGACGTGGTCCTCGTATTCTATCGTGACCTGCGATTTCCCGTCCGGCTTGAGGTAGTCGATGACGCCCTGCTTGCGCACCTCGGCGAGCCTCCGCACGAGCCGGTGCGCGATGAGGATCGGCATCGGCATGAGCACGTCGGTCTGCGTGCAGGCGAATCCGAACATCATCCCCTGGTCTCCCGCGCCCCCCGTGTCGACGCCCATCGCGATGTCCCCCGACTGCTCGTCGATCGAGGTGAGCACCGCCGCCGCCTCGAAGTCGAACCCGAGGTGCGGATCGGTGTAGCCGATGTCCCTGATGACGCCCCGGACGGTCGAGGGCACGTCGACGTAGGCGTCCGTGTGGATCTCCCCGGCGACGAACGCGAGCCCCGTCGTGACGATGCATTCGCACGCGACGCGGCCGTTCGGATCCTGGGAGAGGATCGCGTCCACGACCGAGTCCGAGATCTGATCGGCGACTTTATCCGGATGCCCCTCCGTGACCGATTCGGAGGTGAAAAGATGCTTCTCCGCCATACATCAACTCCTTGCGATCGCGACAGTAATCCTGCCGGCACTGGGAACGATTGTTCGCCCGACGGGAAAAATCAAGCGAAAAACCCAGGGCTGTTCTTTCAGCGGTAATCTATCTGCGAATAGTCGCTCACGTTGACGCTGCCCTTGCGGCCGGTAACCTCGGCGAACGCCCCCACGACCGATCCCTCGAGGATGATGTTCTCGATGACGGACTCCTCGTTGAGGATCGAGTTCTCGATGATCGAGTTGCGGATCTCGCACCCCTTCGCGACCGAGACGTAGGGCCCGATGATCGAATTCACGATCGTGCTGCCCTTGTCGATCGAGCAGGGAGGAATGATGATGCAGCCGTCGCGCTTCCCCCCCGTTTTCGCGTCCTCGAGCAGGATGCGGTTCGTCTCGAGAAGGGTCTCGACCTTTCCGCAATCGTACCAGCCGTCGATGTGGTACGGGTGAAATTCGGTTCCCCCGTCGATCATGAGCTGAAGGGCGTCGGTGATCTGGTATTCGCCCTTGGTCATGACGTTCCGGTCGACGATCTCCCGGCACGCCTTGAAGAGCGGCGTCGAATTCTTGAAATAGTAGAGCCCGATGAGGGCGAGATTGCCCTTCGGATGCTCGGGTTTCTCGACGATCTTCCTCACGATCCCCTTCTCGACCTCGCAGATGCCGAACCGGGTGGGGTCGGCGACCTCGCGGACGCCGAGCACGCTGCCGCCGGCCTTCGGGATGCGCGTGAAATCGGTCTTGATGATCGTGTCGCCGAGAATGATGATGAGCTCGCTGTCGTCCGCGTACTCGCGGGCGAGGGAGACGGCGTGCGCGATCCCCTTCTGCTCCGTCTGCTCGACGAAGGTGATGGGAACCTTGTAGGTGGCCGTGAGGTACTCCCGGATGAGATCCCCCTTGTAGCCGACGATGGGGATGAGGTCCTTGACGCCCATGCCGAGCAGGCTGTCGACGATATGGCCGAGAATCGGCTTTCCCGCGACGTTGAGAAGCGCCTTCGGAATGTTCAGCGTGTGGGGCCTGAGCCGTTTTCCGATCCCCGCCACCGGTATGATCGCCTTCATGCGTCCTCCATCGTGATCTCGTTCTTGATGCGGTCTATATTTTCGATCGGCGTCGGATCCTTCCCGTATTCGACCGCGAGATAAATGCTCGTGAAATCCCCGAGGAGAACGATCGAGAGGAGACGCGCGAGACGCCCCTGGCGCCCCCGGTCCCCCTCGCTCTCGACGAGAATCGAGCCGCCCGCGAGCGGCTCGAGCATCCGGTACGCGGCCTCCATGCCGCGCTGGACGCGCGGATGATCGTCGACGTCCCGGAGCATGACGAGAAAGAAGTCGCCCCTGAGACGCTCGGGGCATTCCCAGCCCATGATTTCGTTGTGTCCGAGCTCGGGAAAGCTGTTCGCGAACGCCATGCTCTTCGCGTTTTCGTTGAACTGGCATTTCCAGCGGTACGCCGCGGAATGCAGGAGCCCGTCGCCGCTGTAGACGAGCGGCGTTTTTCCGTACAGGCGCTTCGCGAGCTGGAGGGCGCGGCTCTCGACGGGATCTCCCTCGAGCGAATATTTCTCGACGAGCTTGCGGCCCCGGCGAACCGCCGAATCCATTTCCTCGTCGGTCACCTCGCAGACGCCCCACTTCGAAACGAGCGCGAGGAGCGGCACGAACAGGTATCCGAGCGCGGCGCGGGGCGGCATCCCCCCGGGAACGCGCAGCACCTGCACGCCGGCCGCTTCCGCCTCTTCGGCCAGCCGGCCGCCGGACGTGATGACGACCGTCGGGCACTTGCGCATGACGGCGTTCTGGAAGCAGCTCAGCGTCTCCTCGGTGTTGCCGCTGTAGCTGATGCACACGACGGGCGTCGAGGCGTCGGCGAACGCCGGCAGGGCGTAGCCCGATTCGAGGACGATCGGCACGGCGTCGTCGCCGCGGATCAGGTCGAGCAGCAGCTTCCCGCCGATCGCCGATCCCCCCATCCCGCAGAGTATGACGCACGCCTTGCGCCGCGCCGTCGCGACCTTGAGCGGTTTCATCATGCGCCAGGCTTCCTCGACGTGATCGGGCATATGCATCGCGAGGTCGAGCATCTTGCTCGCGTCGACGCGGTAATGCCTCGCGAAATCCTCGTGGCTCATGCGCCGGCCTCCAGGTGAAATTCCTTGAGCTCGGGGCGCTTCTCGTGAATGAAACGATCGATCGACTCGCGAACCTCCCGCGCGGTTCCCATCGTGAGCGCCTTGCGGACGAGGGATCGCGTTTCGTCGTAGGTGACCGACCGGACGATCTTCTTGATGGTCGGGATGAGATACGATCCGGCGCTGAACTCGTCGAGGCCGAGCCCGAGGAGCAGGAGCGCGCCGTGAATCTGCCCGGGCATCTCGCCGCAGATCCCGACCCAGATCTTGTTCTTGTGCGCGGCCGCGACCGTGTCGCGGAGCAGCCGGAGGATGCTCGGATGGAGCGGGTCGTACAGGTACGAGATCTTCGCGTTGCCCCGGTCGACCGCGAGCGAATACTGGATGAGGTCGTTCGTGCCGATGCTGAAGAAGTCGACCTCGCGGGCGAGAACGTCCGCAATGGCGACCGCCGACGGCGTTTCGATCATGATCCCGATTTCCGCGTTTTCGCCGATCTGGTAGCGCTGCCGCTTGAGATCCTCCTTGACCTCTTCGCAAATCTCCTTCGCGAGGCGCACCTCGTCGAGCACGGAGACCATGGGGAACATGATCCGCACGTCGCCGTGCGCGGCGGCCCGGAAGATCGCCCGGAGCTGCGTCTTGAATATGTCCTTCCGCGCCAGCGTGAACCTGATCCCCCGCCAGCCCATGAACGGATTCGATTCCTTGAAATCGCCCGCCCAGCGCGCGATCTTGTCGCCGCCGACGTCGAGCGTGCGGATGATGACGGGATCGGACGGCATGCGCTTCACGACGCTCGAATAGTAGCGGTACTGCTCCTCCTCGCTCGGAAGCGTGTTCCGGGTGATGAAGAAGTATTCGGTGCGGAAGAGCCCGATGCCGCGCGCCCCGTGATTGATGACCTCCTCGACCTCGTCCGCGTTCTCGATATTCGCCGAGAGCTCGATCTGGTGGCCGTCGAGGGTGACGGCCGGATAATCCCGGAGCGTGAGGAGCTCCTTTTCGAGGTCGCGGTACCGCACCTGCGCCTCGCGGTAGGTCTCCACCGTCTCGGGGGTCGGGTGCAGGATGACGTGTCCCGTGATCCCGTCGACGATGAGCTGGTCGTGGGGTTTCACGTGCCTGCTGATGTCGTTGAGGCCGACGACCGCGGGAATGCCCTGCGAGCGCGCGAGAATCGCGGCGTGCGAGGTGCTCCCGCCCGAGTCCGTGATGAATCCGAGGACGTATTTCTTGTTGAATCCGGCCGTATCCGAGGGGGTCAGCGTCTTGGCGACGACGATCGCCTTCTTCCGCAGATTCGTGATCCCCTCGTCCTTCTGCCCCATGAGATTCCGGATGATGCGCCTGCGCACGTCGCGGATATCCTCGCCGCGCTCCTTGAGATATTCGTCCTTGATGTTGGAGAACGTGATCAGCACCCTGTCGAGAACGAGGCTCAGCGCGTACGCCGCGTTGACCTTCTGCTCCCTGATCACCTTGATCGTCTCGTTCTGGACGAACTCGTCCTTGAGAATCATGCGGTGCGAATCGAGGATCTTCCCGTGCTCCTCGCCGATCTCCTCCTCGAGCGAGCCGACGAGCTTCTGCAGCTCCTTCTCCGTCTTCGCGAGAGCGTTCCGGTACCTCTCGATCTCGGCGTCGATCCGGCCGGCGGCGATATGCTCTTCTTCGACGGGCAAATCCTCGACGTTGACGACGAACGCTTCGCCGAACGCGATGCCCGGAGAGGCGGGGATCCCGCTGAAGGTCATCTCCTTGGTATCGCTTTTCGCGTCGTCCACTAGTTGATCTCCTGCGAGAACTGGTTATCGACGAGATCGACGAGGTATG
>JBFYZM010000300.1:0-9803 GCA_041309505.1 Candidatus Krumholzibacteriota bacterium | reverse complement strand
CGATTCTGGAATAAAATAAAACCGCGGGCTCAGCTCTTAATAAAGAGATGCGTCCCAGGATGGCTCCCCACTCTCCGGCGGGGACTTTTTTTTGTCTCGAGGGGGAACGGCGGGCGGAATCCCGAGCTATTCTTCCCAGGTGTCTACGAGCCCTTCGACGATATAGATGTAGCGCTTCTTATTCTTCTGGCGCACATCCTTGTAGATCCATTGCTCCTGCATGCTTCCCGACAGATCGACGCTCTTCATTTCGTCGGGATAGCCCCATGAATTGAGGGCGGCTTCGCGCTTCATGCCCTTGAAAAGCTGGCGGTCGAATATCGCCTTCGCTGTTTTCTTTCCGAAGGTGCGGAGGTTCATGCGGTAGCGGTATTCCGGTTCCGTGAAGAAGAAGAGCTTGTTGAGTTTCTCCTCGACCGAGGCCATCGTGAGCGGGCGCTCGAGATCGAGCCCGTGCGTGATGTTGCGCCTGTTCGGGCCCCGGACGGTGATGGAACCGGTCCAGTGCAGATCGAGATGAACCAGCTTCACCTTCGTATCGCGATCGATGACTCCCTCGGGGCCGAGGTCGATAAGCAGGGCCCTCGTCCACCCTTCACGGCCGACGTACGTCTCGTTGAGCTTGTCCCTGTCCTGGATCGGAACGTCCTTGACGACCTTGTCGACGACGCCGCAGCCGGCAAAGATGGATACGATGAATAGAGCCAGAATCGAATATCTGGTTATCATTGCCGCAAACTCCTCCTTGGACGACCTCGGGTTATGGATACCCCAGTAAAATAGAGTGCCCTTTTCTATAAATCAAGCCATTTTCTAAGCGATTCCTTTGATATGTCTGAGCGTCATGGTGCCCTGCCGAAAGTCGCAATCGAGCGCGACGAGATCGAACCGGTATTCGCTCGCGCGGGCCTCGGCCGGAGCGGCGAGCAGGTAGTGCCGCGCGGCGCGGCGCACGTTCCGCAGCTTGTCGCGGCTCACCGCGTCGAGCGCTTCCCCGAAGGAGGCGCTCCGGCGCGTCTTGACCTCGACGAAGGCGACGCAGGGGCAGTCCCGGACGATGAGATCGATCTCCACGTGCTCGAACCGGTAGTTCCTTTCGAGGATCGTGCAGCCGCCGAGCTGCAAATAGAGCGCCGCGATCTTCTCGCCGAGCGCTCCGGCAAACGCGTTCCCTTCATCCACCGCCACCCTCCCGCGTCCCCGTGCATGCGCGAGCGCTCAGGCGCCCGCCCTGAAACTCTTTCGGTGAAAATCCGTCCGGCCCAGCCTCCCGATCGCTTCGATATGCTGCGCCGTTCCATACCCCTTGTTCTCCCGCAAGCCGTACCCGCGGAAGACGCCCGCGCTGTCGCGCATGATGCGGTCCCTCGTGACCTTCGCGACGATCGATGCCGCGGCGATCGAAAAGCTCTTCCCGTCTCCGCCCGGAATGGCGACCGCGGGAACGAGTATCTCGGGCAGCCTGTTTCCGTCGACGAGCACGAGATCGGGCCTCGCGCCGAGAGATTCGACGGCGATCTTCATCGCCTTGAGTGTGGCCCTGAGGATATTGATGCGGTCGATCTCGCCCGCTTCCACGATCCCGACGCCGTGGGCGAGACAACGTTCGAGAATGCGCGCGTAGAGCCTCTCGCGTTCGCGTTCGCCCACCAGCTTCGAATCCCGCACGCGGCACAGGACGTCGCAGGGCTCGCAGATGACCGCGGCCGCGACGACGGGGCCGGCGAGCGCACCCCTGCCGGCTTCGTCCACGCCGGCGATGAGACCGGCGAGCGAGAGCCTTCTCTCGCCGTCGAACCTGACCAGATCTCGAACGCGATCCGGCGGCCGGCCTTCATTCCTCGACCTTATCCATCCTCTCGGCGATACGTGCCGCCTTGCCCTTGAGCTCTCTCAGATAGAAGAGCTTCGCTCTCCGCACCTTTCCCTTGCGCAGGACGCGGATGCCCGAGACGTTCGGCGAATGGAGCGGAAATATGCGTTCCACGCCGACGCCCGAGCTTATCTTGCGCACGGTGAACGTCTCGCTGAGACCGGAGCCGCGACGCTGCATGACCGTTCCCTGGAACGCCTGCACGCGTTCCCGATCGCCTTCGACGACTCTGATATCGACGCGCACCGTATCGCCGACGGCGAACTCGATCGTCGATTCCTTCATTCGCTTCGCGGCGATCTGATCGAGGATGTCCATGGGTCCTCCTTTAATTCGTTCCTTGTTTGCCTGCCCTCAACTCGAGATCGGGTCTGAACCGGCGCGTGCGTTCGCGCGCCGAATCGACCCTCCACTGATCTATTCGCGCATGGTTTCCCGAAAGCAACACCTCGGGCACCGCGAGCCCCCTGAACTCGGGAGGTCTCGTATAATACGCCGCGTCGAGACAGAATTCCCGCTCGGCGGTGAAAGAATCCGACTCGCCCGACCGCTCGTCCCCCAGGACTCCGGGGAGACGACGGACGACCGAGTCGGCGACGACGAGCGCGGCGAGCTCGCCGCCGCTCAGAATGTAGTCGCCGATCGAAATGCTCTCCGTGACGGCGAGATCCCGGACCCGTTCGTCCACACCCTTGTACCGTCCGCATATGAATACGAGCTTTTTCTTCGTCGCGAGCTCGTTCGCCTTTTCCTGATCGAAGATCTTCCCGCACGGCGAGAGAAGGATCACCGGAGCGTCGTCTCCCTCGTCGCTTGACCGGACCGATTCGACCGCCCTGAGGATCGGCGGCGCCATGAGTATCATCCCCGGCCCGCCTCCGTAGGGATAATCGTCGACGCTGCCGTACCGGTCCTCCGCGAAATCGCGCAGGTTTATCACGTGGTAGCTCGCGGTTCCGTTCCTTTCCGCGATGCCGGTCATTCCCGAGGCGAGCGGTTCCCGGAACATATCCGGAAAGATCGTGAGAAAATAGATATCCATACCGGCGCGACCTACCATCTCAGATCGAGAAGCCCCTCGGGGGGATCTATCTCGACGATTCCCTCTTCTATCGAAACCCTGCGGACGATATCGGGGACGTGCGGCACGAGATATCGCTCCCCCTCGCGCTCGACGATAAGACAGTCCTGGGCCGCGCCGAGAAGCATCTCGACGACGACGCCGAACGGGGCTCCGTCCTTGAGAACGACGTCGAGACCGATGAGCTGACACGGAAGCAGCTCTTCGGGCAGAGACGAGCCGCCGAGCGCGTCGAGCGAGAGCCCCAGGTGCGAGCCGATGAGCGGCTCGGCGGCTTCGATCGTATCGATTCCGTCGAGCTTCAGGATGAAGGTCTCCCCTTTGGGCCGCCAGCGCGCGACGTGCACCGTCCGCGTCACCGCCTCGTCGCTCAGGACGTCGATCGCCTCGGCCTTGAGCGCGTCGGGCCAGAAATCGGGCGCGGGAAGAAGCTTCACCTCTCCCTTGAGGCCCACCGCCTTTACGATCGTCCCGAGAATCGCTGTATCGGCCATTCCGCTCAATCCTTCATTCGCGAATCTCGAGGAGCACTTTCTGCCCGAGGCGCGTCGCGGCCGCGTTGACGAGCGCGCGCAGCGCCTTGGCCGTCTGGCCGCTCCGCCCGATGATCTTCCCGACGTCGTCCTTGGCGACCGAGAGCACGATGATGGACGTCTCGTCCCGTTTCTCTTCCTCGATGACGATCTTGTCGGGCTTGTCGACGAGCATCTCGGCGATCTTCCGGACCATCGTCTTGATCTTCGCGGTGCTCATGGCCTGTTACCCTTCTTTCGGGGCCGCCGGCTCGGGCGGCGCTTCGGCTGCCTTCGCCGCCGCCGCGGCCTTCGCGATTTTCTTCTTGCCCGGCCGCTGCTTCTTTTCCTTCCCCTCGACCGCCTTCGGCTGTTTCAGTCTCCGCTCGGCGATCTTCGTATCGACCTCCTGGATCGTGGCCCCCGTTCGCATGAGGCGCCAGCGTTCCGTGAGCCCGAGCTTCTTCAGGAGAATGCCCACCTTCTCGGACGGAAGGGCTCCCTGGTCGAGCCAGTAATAAATCCGGTCGTCGTCCACCTTGAGCTCCGGGGGCTCGACCATCGGATTGTAGTGGCCGAGAATCTCGATGAACCTTCCGTCGCGCGAGCTGCGCGAATCGATGGCGACGATCCGCCAGAAGGGTCTCTTCTTCGTGCCCATTCGCCTCATTCTGATCTTTACCGACAACGTGTACCTCCGTGTCAAACCCGTTCGTTACGACGGCGGGAGATTGAACGGCATCTTTCCCGCCATTTTGGTGAAACGCTTCATCATCTTCCGCATTTCCTGAAACTGGTTCAGGAGGCGGTTCACGTCCTGCACGAGCGTTCCGCTGCCCGCGGCGATGCGGCGCCGCCTCGATCCGTCGATGACGCGGGGATCGCGCCGTTCTTCGGGAGTCATCGAGCGAATGATCGCCTCGATCTTCTTGAGCTCCTTCTCTCCGGCGTCCCCTCCCGCGACTCCGCGGACCTTCACCCCGGGAATCATCCCGAGGACCTGATCGAGCGGGCCCATTTTTCTCAGGCGCTGCAGCTCCCCGAGGAAATCTTCGAGGGTAAACGATTCCCTCCGGAGCTTGCGCTCGAGCTCCTGGGCCGTCTTCTCGTCCATCGTCTCCTGGGCCTTTTCGATGAGGGACAGAACGTCCCCCATCCCCAGGATCCTGCTCGCCATCCGATCGGGGTAGAAGGCCTCCAGGTCATCAACCTTCTCGCCGACGCAGGCGAACTTTATCGGCTTGCCGGTGACGCTCGCCACCGAGAGCGCCGCCCCGCCGCGCGTGTCCCCGTCGAGCTTCGTGAGGACCACGCCGGTGAGATCGACCTCCCGCGCGAACTCCTCGGCGACGCGAACGGCTTCCTGGCCGGTCATGCTGTCGAGGACGAGAAGCGTCTCTTCCGGTGCCAGAACACTGCTGACGGAGCCGAGCTCCGCCATCATTTCCCTGTCGATGTGGAGCCGCCCCGCGGTGTCGACGATGACCGTATCGCACAGGTCCCTCTTCGCGACCCGCAGCGCGCTCTCCGCTATCTCCACGACGGGAACGTCGGTTCCCGGAGCGTGGATCGGAACGCCGATCTGCCGCGCGAGCACCCTCAGCTGCTCGACCGCGGCGGGCCGGTAAATATCGGCGGCGACGAGGAGCGGACGGCGCCCCTTCTTGCGCGCGAAAACCGCGAGCTTCGCCGCGAAGCTCGTCTTCCCCGATCCCTGAAGCCCCACGATCATGACCGAGGCGGGGGATCCGGAAAGGTTGAAGCTCACCGGCTTCGTTCCGAGGAGCGTGACGAGCTCCTCGTGAACTATTTTTATTATCTGCTGGTCGGGAGTGAGGCTGTCGAGCACCTTCTGGCCGACGGCGCGCTCGCCTACCCGCCCAACGAACTCCTTGACTACCTTATAGTTAACGTCTGCCTCGAGCAGGGCTCTGCGCACCTCGCGCATGGCTTCGGCGATGTGCCCTTCCCGGACTTTCCCCTGCCCGCGCAGCTCCTTGAAGATTCGCGCGAATTTGTCGCTCAGATCCTGAAACAAAGAAACCCATCCCCTGCCCGGAAAAATAGTAAACTAACATAATTTTTCGATGATTTGCAAGGAAAATCAAGCTCTTATCATGACCCGCGGATCGCGCGAATCGCCCCGGCATAGTCGGAGCACTTGAAAACGGCCGTGCCGGCGACGATGATCTGCGCTCCCTCGTCCCGCACACGCCAGGCGTTGTCCGGCTTGATTCCGCCGTCGACCTCGATCACGAAGCGATATCCCTTCTTCTCCCTGATCCGTTTCGCCTCGCCGATCTTCGCTACCGCCCCCGCGATGAGCTCCTGTCCGCCGAAGCCGGGGACGACGGTCATGACGAGGAGCAGGTCGATCTCCGAAAGCAGATGCTCGATCTTCGAGAGCGGCGTATCGGGATTTATCGCGAGCCCCGCTTCGCAGCCGAGCGCGCGGATTTTCCTGATGATATCGGCGTGCCCCGTCCGGCACGCTTCCCAGTGAAAGCTCACGGCCGCGCTTCCCGCCTTGATGAATTGCTCCGCATACGCGTCCGGATTCAGGATCATGAGGTGCGTGATGAGCGGTATGCGCGCGATCTTCGCGATCGCCTGGACGACCATGGGGCCGAAGGTGATATTGGGGACAAAATTGCCGTCCATCACGTCGAGATGGAGATAATCCGCGCCGGCGTCCTCGACGAGCCGTATCTCGCGCTCGAGGCATGAAAAATCCGCCGAGAGGAGAGACGGCGCGACGGCCACCCGTCCCTCGTCATTCAAGCGCCGAAACGACGAGCTCAATGGTGTCTCCTTCCTTGATCTTCGCGCCCGCGGGGGGAGTCTGCGAGAGAATCGCGTTCGGGAATTTCCCGTCGCCGCGCTTCCTCGAGGCGGCGTGCACGACGTTGAATCCGAGCCGCTCGAGCCTGTCCTTGACGAACGGATAATCCCTGCCGACGAGATCGGGCATGACATACGCCTTCGGCTCCCCGTGCATCGCGACGAGGATGTCGACGGGAGCGCCGCGCGGGACCTTCGTGCCCGCCGCGGGACTCGTCGCGAGCACCGAAGGCTGCCCCTCGCCGGGCGCGAAAATCCGCACGGTGCGTCCTTTCGAGAGCCCCGAGCTCCCGGCGAGAACCTCCGCCTCGCGAATCGTCTTTCCCGCGAACGAGGGCACGATCTCCATCCTGGGTCCCGAGCTCAGGGCGACCTTGATCGTCCTTCCCTGTTTGAGCCCCTGTCCCTGAGCGGGATCCTGCGAGATGACGTATCCCTCCGGCGTCTCGTCCGAGCTGCGGTAGCCGGCGACGGCGACTTCGAGACGCTCCTTGCGGCAGACCTCCTGCGCCTGCTTCAGGCTCATTCCCTCGATCGCGGGCGCGACCGCGACGTTGCCCCGCCCGACGATGCCCGGCATGATGACGCGATCGAATATGACGACGCCGACGAGGACAGCCCCCCCGATCATGAGAAGATAGAGCACGATCGCCGGATACTGGCGCTTTCCCAGTCTATCGATCAGGCCGCCCGCCAAGGAGCCCCCCCCTTTCGAGCGCGAAACCGCGGAGAAACTCGGACGCGGCGAGGGCGCGCTTTCCCTCGGCCTGGAGCGTGAGGAGCCGCACGGCGCCCCTCCCGCACGAAACGACGATCGTGTCCCCCTGCGCCTCGAGAACGACGCCCGGCGGCGCCTCCCGCGGAACCAGGTCGCGGGGCTCCGCCTCGTGGACCTTCAGGTAGGCCCCGCGATGCCAGCAAAAGCTCCCCGGCCAGGGATTCATGCCGCGAATGTGATTGTGCACGGCGAGAGCGTCCTTCTCCCACGGAATGAGTCCGTCTTCCTTGCGCAGGAGGGGCGATTTGACGATTCCTTCCTCCGGCTGGGGCGTCGGCCGCAGCCCTTCGCGCGCGATCCGCCGCAGCGTCTCGACGAGAAGCGGAGCGCCCGCGGCCGCGAGCCGCTCCGAGAGCCGCCCCGCGTTCTCCATAGGATCGACGCCGACGACCTTCTGCAGGTAGATCGGACCGGCGTCGAGCGCCTCGGCCATCTCCATCGTCGTGACCCCGGTGAACGAATCGCCGTTCACGATCGCGCCGACGATTGGGCTCGCGCCCCGATACCGGGGCAGCAGCGAGGCGTGGAGGTTGATGTTGCCCTTCTTCGCGACGCCGAGAGCCTCCTTCGGCAGAATCCTCCCGAACGAAACGACGACGAAGAAATCGGGAGCGGCGGCGCGGAGAGCGTCCAGCGCGCCCGCTTCCCGGAAACTTCCGATTATCTTTACCGGAATCTCCTTCGCGTCGGCGAACTCGCGGACCGGAGTGGGAATGACCTTCTTGCCGCGGCCCGCGGGCCGGTCGGGCTGCGTCACGACGAGCGCCGGCGTGAGCTCGCTCGCGACGAGCGCTTCGAGGGACGGCAAAGCGAAGGCGGGGGATCCGAAAAATACCAGACGCTCCATCGCTATTTCTCCTTGCCGTCGCCGGCAAGGGTCCTGAGCTTTGCCTTGATGAGCGAACGTTTCGCGAAGGAAAGCCGGTCGATGAACAGCACGCCGTTCAGGTGGTCGAGCTCGTGCTGCACGATCCTCGCGAGCATGCCCTCCGCCTCGAGCGTATGCTCCGTGCCGCTTTCGTCCAGGTAGACGACGGTCACGCGCTCGGGGCGCTCGACGTCCCCCCTGACGCCGGGAACGCTCAGACAACCCTCCTCGATCTTCACCGTCTCGCGCGAGGCGGCGACGATCCGGGGATTGATCATCCTGACGAGCGTCGCGTCGTTCTCCGGCTCGGGATTCATGATCGCGACCTGCATCGAGACGCCGATCTGCGGGGCGGCGAGACCGACTCCGTTCGCGGCGATCATCGTTCTCTCCATCCGTTCGAAAAGGGGCTTGAGCTCTGGTCCGAACTCCTCGACGGATTTCCCTTTCCCGCGCAACACCCGGTCCCCGTACTTCCGTATGCCGAATGATTCCGCCATGCGTCACCTCTCGCGGCACAGACCGCCCGCGAGCGCTCTCCTACTCCGCCTTCTTGTCGATGACGGCGGCGACGGCGCTCTTGACGAGCTCGACTTTCACCTCGTCCGAAATCTTGAGAACGATCATGTTATCCTTCACGTCGTGGACCGTGCCGTACATGCCGCCGGTGGTCACGACGCGGTCTCCCTTGTGCAGCGAGTTGAGCATGCTCTGATGCTGCTTCGCTTTCTTCTGCTGAGGCAGAATGAGGAGTAGATAGAAAAGGACGAAGATCGCGATGATCGGTATAAAGCTCACGAGGAGAGAGGGACCTCCCTGGGCGCCTCCCGACGGATTGTTGCTGAACGCGAAGAATAGACTGTGCATCGTTCCTCCTTTAAACGGACCTTTCAGGCATGCTGCCGACCGGATTGTAGGCTCGGTAAAAGCCCTCTCTCCATTGCGAAAATCTCCCTTCCCGTATAACTTGCCTCATTTCCGCGACGAGATGCAAGTAAAAATAGAGGCTGTGATAGGTCGCGAGCCGCGGCCCGAGCATCTCCCCCGCGTTGAAGAGGTGCCGGAGATACGCGCGGCTGTACGTCCGGCACACCTCGCAGCGGCAATCGGGATCGAGCGGAGCGCCGTCGCGGGCGTACGCCGCGTTCCTGACGACGAGCTTTCCCCGCGAGGTGAACACGCTCCCGTTTCTCGCGTTGCGCGTCGGCACGACGCAGTCGAAGAGATCGATCCCGCGCGCGACCGCCTCGACGATGTCCTCGGGATGACCGACCCCCATGAGGTAGCGCGGCTTGTCCGCGGGGAGCAGGCTCGCGGTGCGCTCGACCGTGTCGCAGGTGTCCGCCTTCGATTCGCCGACGGAGAGCCCCCCGATCGCGTAGCCGGGGAAATCGAGGGCGACGAGCTCCCGCGCCGAGCGCTCCCTGAGATCCGGATACAGGGAACCCTGAACGATGCCGAAGAGCACGCGCTCGTACCCCCCGCGCGTCACGCGCGCTCCGCGCGCGGCGAGGCTCCGCGTCGCCCAGAGCGTCGTGCGCTCGACCGCCTTCTCCGCGCGCTCGCGATCGCAGGGGTATTCCGCGCACTCGTCGAGAACCATCATGACGTCGGACCCGATGGAGAGCTGTATGTCGACGACCCGCTCGGGAGTGAGGAAATGGGTGGAGCCGTCGAGGTGCGATTTGAATTCGACGCCTTCATCAGCGATCCTGCTGAGATCGGCGAGGCTCAGCACCTGAAAGCCGCCGCTGTCGGTGAGAACGGGGCCCTTCCAGCCCATGAACCGGTGGATGCCGCCCGCCTCCTCGACGAGCTTCTCGCCGGGCCGCAGGTAGAGATGATACGTG
>JBFYZM010000299.1:0-6793 GCA_041309505.1 Candidatus Krumholzibacteriota bacterium | reverse complement strand
CCCCGCAGGGATCCTTGTCGACCAGGCCGTATCTGAGCCCTGCGTAATTGCCGAAGGCCTCTCCCCGGCTCCCGGTCCAAATTCCCTCATGCGTCGCTCCAACCGATGCCGCCTCGAAATCCTCGAAATCGGAGAACGCGCCCATGTCGGACAGGCTGATGCTGTCTATGACGCAGGCGCCGTTCGTATCGTAGAGGCCGTCCTCGTCGCTCCAGGCCCCGTCGGACGTGAAACGGAAGCGCAGCTTCGTCTGCGCGGCGGTGAGCGGCAGGAAGAGCGAGACGATCGTATCGTTCCGGCCGGTATACTCGGCTGCGGTCTCCCACCCGCCTGCTTCGCTGTATTCGACCCTCACGTAGTCGTATTCCGGCTCGACGTCATAGGCGATTCTATACGAGAGGGTGACCGCTCCGACGAAAGGCGTCGAGGCCGTCGCGAGCGACTGGTCCCAGCCGTTGCCGTAGCCCGGAGCCGCAATCCATGAGCAGAAATAAGGATCGGCCCGGTTCGGCCGCGCCCCGCACCACATCGACTTCGTTCCTTCGAGCGGCGCGTAGCTCGCGAGCCCCGTGAAATCGTCGACGTGCCAGAAGTCTCCCCTCTGGGCGGTTTCGTCGACGCGGGTCCACCCCTGCCAGTTCCAGACCTCGAAATCGTACCAGACGAGGCAGTAGGTATCGACCGCGGCCTCTTCGTACAGGCCGCGGAGCCCCGGATCGACGAGCCCGGGATCTTGAGTCTCGGACTCCGCCCTCGTCATTCGCAGTCCGGGCTTCGCCGCTTCGCGCGCTTGCGCCGGCGAAAATGCAACCGGGAAGATACCTGCCGCGATGATCGCTATCGCGAGGATCGCCGAGAGCGCTTTCATGTCCCTACCCCCCATCGCATGAAGAACAGCGTTCCATCGACGCCGGATTCCGCCGGCATCTATCTCAGCATCACGAGCTTCTTCGTCGCACTGAAGCCCTCCGTCTCCATTCTATAGAAATAGATCCCGCTCGCGACTGCCGCGCCGCGCTCGTTCCGCCCGTCCCAGACCGCCGAGTACGCGCCCGCGTCGCGCACCTCATTCGCGAGCGTCCGCACGAGCCGCCCCGCCACGTCGTAGATCTTCACCGTCACGAGCCCCCTCTCCTTCATGTCGAACCTGATCGTCGTCGTCGGGTTGAAGGGGTTCGGATAATTTTGCGAGAGCCGATAGGTCCTCGGAGTTTCCGCCGGCGTGAGCTTCTCGTCGCAGCCGGGCTGGTTGCAACCGACCGCCATCCACGTGAACACGTCGTGCGCGAGATGAACGCGGATCGGGATGTCCCCCATCGCGGCGTCGCGGACGAACCGCATGCTGAGGCCGAACCACATCGTCCTCGCGAAGTAGCCCCCGGCGTTCAGTTGCTCGTTCGAGATGCCCGCGTAGTAGTTCGTCGCATTGTACGCGGGATACCGGAGCGCATACTTCCCCGTGCCGGTCTTCCCGAGCACGTCGAACTGGTTCAGCCACCAACAGCCTCCGTCGGCGTAGAGCGAATCCGGCACCCCACCGTGGACGAAGATGCCGGCATCGGCGTCTCCCGTGACGAGCGGATAGACGATGCCGCCCCCTGTGATCCCTCCCGTCTCATCGAAATAGCTCGTCGCCACGAAGTCGACGCCGCACCAGGTATGCAGGAGGGTGAGCGCCGGGATCGACGCCAGGCCGTCCAGATCGTACGCGACGTCGTCGCCGCAGATCCAGAGTCCCACGTCGTGCTCGCTGAGATTCATCCAGTCGATGAGCATCCGGCAGTCGTTCGACTTGTCGCTGTTCACCGTGCCGTCCGTGATCGTGACCGATTGGAAGTTGCCGCAGTCCCAGACGATCACTTCATAGCTCTCCGTAAGCTGGTGGTTCTTCGCGCGGCTCCCGGGCCCGTTCGACACGCCGGACGACGGACTGTTCACGTCATAGCGATCGGGCGGATCGGGATCCAGAAGCGCGTCCCACGCGCGATCCCAGTATTGCCTCGCGCCGGCCGTCTGCAGCAATGAATACCGCGATTCGTCGACGAAGAGAACGTTCGAGCTCTTCGTCGGGAGGCACGTCCATTCGAAGCGGGCCCATTTCGCGAGCGCGCGCTCCTCCCCCGCTACGTCGCGGGCCGTGAAGTAGTACTCGATCTCGTATCCCCGCGTGAAGAGCTCGTCGTTTAGATCGACCATGTACCGGTTGCGCTGAATACCGCCCGCGGTCCGCGCGGTGTCGCACTGGATCTTCGTCCAGACGCCGTCGTCGCTGATGTAATTGAAGTTAATCGTGTACTGCGACCCGGTTCGCCCGGTTAGGACGCTCCCCGCGAGCGACGGGCCATAGAGGTCGGGTTTATCCGGCGCGGGGCCGATATACGCGCACTTCACATGAATGTAAACCGCCGGGCCTCCGTATGTCGGATCAGGGGCGATGCCGCCGCCGAGAGGCGAGCTGCAGTCGACGACGATCGAATCGCCCGGACGGATGACCGGGTCATCGTTCGTATTGATATCGTTCGCGGCGTCGGCGCGGACATAGCTCTCGAGAACGAATTCCTGCGAGGGGAAGTTGTCCTGGAAGAGATCGAGATCGCGTGCGGACCACTGCGGTCCCGAGCTGTCGTATCGATACAGACGGACGTTGTCGAACCACGGGGCCGGGGTGTGCTGAGCGCAGTTGCCGTTCACGAGGTACCATACGTCGCACATATCGACAACGCCGAGGGAGACCTGCACCGTGTCGCTCGTGATGAGGTCGCTCACTACCTCCATCGAATAAATCCAATCCCAATTGCCCCAGGGAAGGTAATTTCTATCGAGCCACGGACCCGGGCATCCGTTTTCAATATTGCGCACGTGCCACTGGGAGAAGACAAGGTTGGTCCACGCCCCTATATCTTCATAGTGCGCGTATTTAAGCACAAAGCCCGCGAGCGACGGCAGCTCGCCCGGAGGTATAACGCCGTCCTGAACACCGTCGCGCCCCGTCGAGTATCTCCTCGTGTCGATCGGGGGCGAAATGACGAGCTCGTTCTGACATGGTGCCTCGCGGCCGCCCGCGCCCTTGCAGAACGGCGTGTCATAGAGACCCGGATAGCTCGTGCTCGGGACCGGGGATCCGATGTAGAACACGATGAGCGACGAGAAATTCTCTCCGCAGGGATCCTTGTCGTTCAGATTGGAGGTGAGGCCCGAGTACATGCCGAAGGAGGCGGCACCCTGACCGCGCCATATCCCCCATTCGTTCGCCCCGATCGGCGCCGACTCGAAATCCTCGAAATCGGTGAACGCACCCGTATCGGAGAGGCTGATGCTGTCGAGGACGCAGGCGCCGTGCGTATCGTAGAGGCCGTCCTCGTCGCTCCAGGCCCCGTCGGAGGTGAAATGGAAGCGCAGCTTCGTCTGCGCTGCGGTGAGCGGCAGGAAGAGCGAGACGATCGTATCGTTCTCGCCGGTATACTCGGCGGCGGTCTCCCAACCGCCGGCCGCGCTGTATTCGACCCTCACGTAGTCGTAATCCGGCTCGACGTCATAGGCGATTCTATACGAGAGGGTGATCGCTCCAACGAAAGGCGTCGCGGCCGTCGCGAGCGACTGGTCCCAGCCGTTGCCGTAGCCCGGAGCATTCGCCCACGAGCAGAAGTACGGATCGGCCGGATTCGGCCGCGCGCCGCACCACATCGATTTGGCGCCCTGGAGCGCCGCGTAGCCGGCGAGCCCTGTGAAATCGTCGACGTGCCAGAAGTCGCCCCTCTGGGCGGTTTCGTCGACACGGGTCCACCCCTGCCAGTTCCTGATCTCGAAATCGTACCAGACGAGGCAGTAGGTATCGACCGCGGCCTCTTCGTACATGCCGCGGAGCCCCGGATCGACGAGCCCGGGATCTTGAGTCTCGGACTCCGCCCTCGTCATCCGCAGGCCTGGCTTCGCCGCTTCGCGCGCCGCGCCGTTCGAGGCAATAAATAATGTAGCAAGGATTGCAATAGCGAGGATCGCCGAGAGCGTTTTCACGTCCTTACCCCCCCATCTTGTAAAGGACATGCCGTCATCGCCCGCCGGACTTCGTCCGTTTCATTTCGCTGTCATAGTAGCTGAGACGGCACATATTGTAACATTTCCGATGGAATTTTTCCAGTTCATTGAGTCATCATCAAGTCCTGAAAGGCGCCGGCGGCGGCAGCAGATCGCAAGTCCTTATTTCCCCGATGAATGCCTCGACACTTAGGGATGGTGATTTTCGAACGAATACATTATAATGCTGCTCTACGTAAAATAGCGGTTGCCGTCCACGGCCGACGGCGGGACAGGAAGGTGATCGGTATGACTCCGAAAGAGCTCAAGAAGCGGACTGCGGCGCCGGCCGCCGCGAAGCCCAAAGCGAAAGCGAAGAAGGATTCGATTTCGGACAATCAGAAGAGGGTCGAGGCCGCGAAGGAAGCGGCGAGGAGATTCATCGCCGGCGTGCGCGAGACGCCCCGCAAGGCGAAGAAAGCCCCGCCCAAGAAAACCGAGCGCCCCGCGGCGCCGAAGCCCGCGCCGGCTCCTCCGGTGACGGCTCGCCCCGCGGCCGCGAAACCTGCGGCGGCCAAGCCCATGGCTGTCAAACCCGCGGCGGCCAAACCCATCGCCGACAAGCCCGCGGCGCCGAAGCCCGCCGCGAAGACCGCTCCGGGCGCGCCCGCTCCGAAGACCGCGAAGGCGAAGGTTCGGGTCAAGCCCGCGAAGGCCGCGGCGAAAAAGCCCGCTCCGCTCAAGAAAGCGGAGCCGCAAAAGGCCGCGCACGAGCCCATCCGCCAGGCGGCCGAAGAGGGCAAGTTCTACCTCGGCGCCGAGCAGCGCGTGATGCCCCCGGTCGAGGCGATCGATATCCCGAAGGGCTACAACGTGGATCGCATCGTCGCGATGGTCCGCGATCCGCACTGGCTCTTCGCGTACTGGGAGATCACCGATCGCAAGTACCGCGAGCTCGAGCGCGCGTTCGGCCCGACATGGGCTTCGTGCAAGATGATCCTCCGCGTGTACGACAAATCGAGCGGGAAAGAGGGCCATTTCGACATCGTTCTCACGCGCGAGGCGAGAACATGGTACATCGGCGTTTCCGCCCAGGGGCGCTACCAGGTCGCGATCGGAGCGCTCTCCCCCGACGGGCGGTTCGAGCTCGTCGCCATATCGAACGTCGTCGAGACGCCGGCCGACCGCGTGAGCGACCGGGTCGACGAAAAGTGGATGGTGCCCGACGACGTGTTCGAAAGGATCTTCGCCGCCTCGGGCGGACACGACATGCATTCCGCCTCGGGAGAGCTCAAGGGCCTTCTCGAGAAACGTCTCCTCGAGGAGATAAGCTCCGGCGCGGTGACGAGCTTCGGAAGCGGCGCCCTGTACCAGGAAGCGAAGGGCCGCTCGTTCCGCCTCTGGGTCGCGACCGAGCTCATCCTCTACGGCGGCACCGAGCCCGACGCGCGGGTGACCGTGCAGGGGAAGGAAGTGAAGCTCCGTCCCGACGGAACGTTCTCCCTCCGGTTCGCGCTCCCCGACGGGAAGATCGAGCTTCCCGTGACCGCCGTATCCGGCGACACAATCGAAGAGCGGACGATCGAGACGAACGTCACGAAGAAATCTTTGAAGAAAGAGCCCGTGATTAAATGAGCGAGGAAAAAGGATACCTGGCGCTCGTTCTCCACGCCCATCTTCCCTTCGTCAGACACCCGGAGTACGAGGAGTTTCTCGAAGAGGACTGGTTCTACGAGGCGCTGACCGAGACGTACATTCCGTTCATCGAGGTCTTCGACCGGCTCATCGAGGACGGCGTCGATTTCCGGCTCACGATGTCCATCACGCCGACCCTCCTCTCGATGATGAGCGATCCGCTTCTGCAGTACCGCTATCTCCGGCACCTCAACAAGCTCATCGACCTCGCGGGCAAGGAGATCGAGCGTACCCGCTGGACGCCCGACTTCCACGAGCTCGCCCTCATGTATTTCTGGAAGCTTACGCGGGTGCGGCAGATTTTCTCGGAGCGCTACTACAACAACGTCATCCAGGCGTTCAAGCGCTACCAGGACATGGGGAAGATCGAGATCATCACCTGCGCGGCGACGCACGGATACCTGCCCCTCATGCCGAACCGCAAAGCGGCGCGGGCGCAGATCGAGATCGCCTGCGCGCACTACGAGAAGCATTTCGGGCGCCGTCCGCGCGGCATCTGGCTCCCCGAGTGCGGATACGCTCCAGGGGTCGACGAGATTCTCAAGGAAGCGGGCATCAAGTTCTTCGTCATCGACACGCACGGGATTCTCGTCGGGACGCCGCGGCCGCGTTACGGCGTCTTCGCGCCGGTGTACACCCCGTCGGCCGTCGCGGCGTTCGGGCGCGACATGGAATCGTCGAAGCAGGTCTGGAGCGCGAAGCAGGGATATCCGGGCGACTACGACTACCGCGAGTTCTACCGCGACGTCGGCTTCGACCTCGATTACGACTACGTTCGCCCCTATCTCCATTCGGACGGGAACCGGGTCAATCTCGGGATCAAGTATTACCGGATCACGGGAGAAACGGAGCACAAGGAGCCGTACAAGCCCTCGATCGCGCGCGAGAAGGCGGCCGCCCACGCGGGGAACTTCATGTACAACCGCGAGAAGCAGATCGAGTGGCTGCACGATTACCTCAAGATAAAGCCGATCGTCGTCTCGCCGTACGACGCGGAGCTCTTCGGCCACTGGTGGTACGAGGGGCCCGAGTGGGTCGAGTTCCTCATTCGCAAGATCCATTTCGACCAGAAGACGATCAAGAT
>JBFYZM010000298.1:0-2990 GCA_041309505.1 Candidatus Krumholzibacteriota bacterium | reverse complement strand
AAAAACCCCCTGGGAACGCGGTCAGGCTCCGACTCGCATTTCCAGGGGGTCGAATCACGGATGATAAATCCCCGGCGCTCAGCCTGTGAACGCCGATATCCCCGTCAGCTGCTCTCCGAGTATCAAGGTATGTATCTCGAAGGTCCCCTCGTACGTCTGGACCGATTCCATATTGCACATGTGGCGAATCGTCTGGTACTCGAGGGTGATCCCGTTCGCTCCGAGCATGCTCCGCACCTTGCGCGCCGCGACGAGGGCCGCGTTGACGTTGTGCCTCTTGATCATCGAAACGTGGTAGTGCTTCATCTTGCCCTCGTCGGCGAGGCGGCCCACCCGCAACGACATCATCTGCGTGCTCGTGAGATCGGTCGCGATCTCGGCGAGCTTCTGCTGCGTCAGCTGGAACGAAGCGATCGGCTTGCCGAACATGATCCGTTCCTTGCTGTAGTTGATCGCCTCGTCGAGCACTCCCTGAAGCACGCCCACTGCCCCCCACGCGATCCCGTAGCGGGCCGACGTGAGGCACATGAGCGGGCTCTTGAGGTCGTTCGTGTTGGGAAGCTCCCGGTCGGCGGGGATGCGGACATCCTCGAGAACGAGCTCTGAGGTCACCGAGGCGCGGAGCGAAACCTTATGCTTCTGCTCAGGCGCGGAGAATCCCTTGTCCTCCTTGTGCACGATGAACCCGCGGATCCTCCCCGCCTCGTCCTTCGCCCAGACCACGGCGATATCGGACATCGTGCCGTTCGTGATCCACATCTTGGCGCCGTTCAGGATCCAGTGGTTGCCGTCCTTGCGGGCCCGCGTGATCATCGAGCGCGGATCCGATCCGGCGTCCGGCTCGGTGAGCCCGAAACAGCCGATGATCTTCCCCGAGGCCAGCTTCGGCAGGTATTCCATCTTCTGCTCTTCGGAGCCGAACTTCCAGATCGGATACATGACGAGGCTCCCCTGCACCGAGGCGAAGCTCCTTATGCCCGAATCCCCCCGCTCAAGTTCCTGACAGATCAAGCCGTATATCGTGTACGAGCATTCGGGACCGCCGTATTTCGTCGGCACGAAGGGGCCGAGAACGCCGAGCTCGGCCATCTTCGGGATGAGGTGCATGGGAAAGGTCGCCGCCTCCCAGTGCTCCCCGATGATGGGCAGCACTTCCTTGTCGACGAACTTGCGCACCGTGTCCCGGATGATGATTTCCTCTTCGCTGAGGAGCTCATCCATATTGAAGAAATCGAGCGGTTGATAGGCCATGCGTTCCCTCCTATATTATCGCATCTTCAGGGGGCTGCCGCCGGGCGGCATGTGCCGTGTAAACAGAAGGAATTATAATATCCGCGCAGGGCCGCTTCCAGCGGAATCGTAAGAAAAAGTAGAATTTTTCCGCCGCTGGCCCTCCCGCTCTGGCGTCAATTCTGCGCCGTGATTCCCTTATTTGCCTTATAGATAAGCATCTATCAGGATGCACCCATCGATGGATTCCTTGACCCTCGCTTCAACTTGATATACTGTCTCATGCGCGCCCGCCTCCGTACGGGCGGATCCGGCAGATCGTGTTCCGCAAGTCATCCTCAAGGAGAAGCCGTCATGAGAAACGTGCTCGTCGCCCTGTGCATCGGTCTCTTCCTCGCAAGCCCGATCTTCGCGGTCTCCGACGGCCGCTTCATGCAGTATCCGGACATTCGCGGAGACAAGATCGTATTCACCTACGAAGACGACCTCTGGACGGTGAGCGCCGCCGGCGGCACGGCCGTCCGGCTCACCGTCCACCCCGGCAGCGAGTTCGCGGCAAAGATCTCGCCGAACGGCGCCTGGATCGCTTTCTCCGGCAGCTACGACAAGGGGCCCAACGTCTATCTGATGCCCGTCGACGGCGGGGCGCCGAAACGGCTGACGTACGGTCCGTTCGCCCAGGCCGTTGCATGGACCCCCGACGGCAAGCGCGTCGTCTTCCGCTCATCCTACGAGAACACCTTCCGCCCGATCACCAAGCTCTATTCCGTTTCGCTCGACGGCGCGATGCCGGAGCGGCTCCCCATCCCCCGCGGCACGCTCTGCACATTCTCCCCCGACGGCACAAAGATGGTTTATAACAGCCGCGGGCGCGAGGAGTACTACTGGAAACGCTACAAAGGGGGGCAGTATCCGGAGATCTGGCTCTACGATTTCGGCGCGAAGACGTTCGACAAGCTGACCGACTACGTGGGCAAGAACAGCTATCCGATGTGGACCGGCGGCGGGATGTACTTCGTGTCGGACCGCGGCGAGAACGGCATCGCCAACCTCTATCGCTACGATTTCGCCACGAAGAAGGTCGAGCAGATCACCCGCTACGACGACTTCGACGTGCAGATGCCGTCCGCCGACGGGAAGCGCATCGTGTACCTCTATTCGGGATATCTGTACGTTCTCGATGCGGCCGACAACACGCCGCGCCAGGTCAAGGTTCAGGTTCCGACGGACGCCTGGACAATCGCCGAGCGGACGATCAATCCGAAAGAGTACATCCACTCGATGTCCGTCTCGAACGACGGGAAGACGGCCGTCTTCGAGGCCCGCGGCGACGTGTTCCTCGTGCCGTCCGACAAGGACCGCGAGACGCGCAACGTCACGGGGAGCCCCGGCTCGCGCGAGCGCTACCCGCAGCTCTCCCCCGACGGGAAGCGCGTCGCCTTCTTCTCCGACAAGTCGGGCGAATACGAGCTCTATGTGCGGCCTCTCGAGCCGGCGGGCGATTGGATCAAGCTCACCGACGGGCTCGTCACGACGAAGTATCATCTCGAGTGGTCCCCCGACGGGACGAAGATTCTTTTCGGCACGAAGGACTTCGCCATCTACGTCGTGGACGTCGCGACGAAACGGCTGACCAAGGTCGATTCATCGAATCAGCTCAAGAACGACGAGTTCTACTGGGAGATCAGCGACTACTCGTGGTCCCCCGACAGCAAATGGATCGCGTACTCGTTCGTGCAGCCGAACAGGAACAGCAAGAT
>JBFYZM010000297.1:0-6848 GCA_041309505.1 Candidatus Krumholzibacteriota bacterium | reverse complement strand
TCGTGGATCGAAGGTGATTCAGTCGCCATCCATATGTCGAACGAGAAGGTCGATTCGGTCCTGATCGAGAAGAACGCGAAGGCGATGTACTACCCGGTCGAGGGAGAGGCGAACAAGGTCTCGAACAACTTCTCGACCGGCGACCGGATGTTTTTCGTCTTCAAGAACGGGGATCTGGATTATATCAGGATCTCCGGAGCTTCCACGGGGCTTTACAAGTACCTGAACCTCGCCCCTCACGAAACGATCGACAGCCTCGCCGCGTCGATCGACAGCACGCTCACGTACAAGAGCTTCCTGAAATCGAACGAGCGCGTCCAGTACAACGCCGATCGGATCGAATACTTCGCGCGGACCGAGAACGTCCTCCTCAACGGCCGTTCCTATCTCACGTACCAGACCTCGAGTCTGACGGCCAGGCGGATCGATTACAACTCGCGCCTCAATCTGCTCGAGGCGACGGGCGCTCCCGTTCTCGAGGAGAAGGAGCAGAAGATGTTCGGCGACGACATGGGATACGATCTCGATTCCGAGGGGGGCGTGATCGTCGACGGCTCGACGAAGTACGGCGAGGGATACTATCAGGGCGATAATATCTTCAAGGTCGGCGACGACGTTCTCAAGGTCTACAACTCGACGTACACGACGTGCGATTATACGCGCCCACACTATTCGTTCCACGCGAACAAGATGAAGGTGTACATCGACGACAAGATCGTCTCGGGTCCGATATTTCTCTACATCGGGAAGATGCCGGTATTTTACCTTCCCTACATGGTCAACTCGCTTCGCCGCTCGCGCAGCTCGGGATTTCTCAAACCGAACTTCGATATCGGGGTGGGCGGCCGCGAGGGGCGCTTCATTCAGGGGCTCGGGTACTACTGGGCGACGAACGATTACACCGACTTTCTGCTCACGGCCGATTTCAACGAGAATCGGAGCGTCCGGTTCCACCTCGTCAACAAGTACAAGGTCCGGTACGTCACGGAGGGAAACGCGCGATTCGACTATGTGAAGAATTTCGGGACCGCATCGAACGGTTTCAGCGAGTCGAACGAATGGATGATAGAGGCGCAGCACGCGCAGACCTTCTCGCCGTCGGCGAGCTTCAACAGCAGCCTCAAGTTCGTGAGCAGCGACGAAGCCCAGACGGCGATCGACCGGACGCAGGACATCACGCGGTTCGTCGACCGCCGCGTGTACTCGAGCGGCAGCTTCCGGAAAACCTGGGGCGGGACGAACCTCAGCCTCTCGGCGAGCCGCGACCAGAAGCTCAGCGTGAGCCTCCCGACCGAGGCGCGCGTCTCGTCGACGCTGCCGTCGTTTTCGCTCAACTTCCCCCAGCGGTCCCTCTGGTTCGGCGACACCCATCCGAAGGGAGAGCGGGGCGTCTGGGAGCGCGGGCTCGGGAGCGTTCTCTTCACGCCGAAAATCTCGGCGACGCGAACGAGCGAACAGAGCATCGCCCGCAGCTACTCGAGGGTCACCACCGGCTACAGCATGGGATTCAACCGGCAGGCGCGTCTCGGTTTCGTCGGGTTCAATCCGAGCGTCAATATGGGTTGGAACTACGCCAAAACGCTCACGTACAGGATCACGCCGGGTTACGAGAGCCTCTACACGGCGAGCAGCCGTCCCCGGGACGTGAACGAATTTTCGATGAACTTCGGATCCGATATGAGCGCAAGAGTCTTCGGGACCTTCTACCCCCGCATCGGCCCCCTCATCGGCATTCGCCACACTGTGACGCCGAGCGTCCGGTACGGCTTCACGCCGAAGCTGAACGATCGGCAGGTTCAATCCCAGTCGTTCCAATGGGCGCTCGACAACTCGATCGATCTCAAGCTCAAGAAGGGAGAGCAGGAGAGCAAGTCGAACGACGTCCTCGCGTGGTATATCGCCGGGAGCTACAATCCCCAGCTTCCCGCGAGCGCGGCGTTCTCGGATATTTCGAGCAGGTCGCAGCTCCGCCTCGGGAACAACCTGACGTTCAACCTCAACAACCGGTATTCGCCGTACCGGGGCAAGATCCTGTCGAACGATTTCGGCATGACCTTCAATCTCACCCTGAGAGGCGCCATGAACTATCCGGCCGTGTGGGCCGCGCCCGAGCGGGAGCGCATCAAGGCCGCCATCGACGCGGAGAAGGACCGCTCGGCGCCGCCGGCCGGGGGGACCGAATCGGGGACTCCGGGCGGCACGGCGGGCTGGTCGCTCTCGATCGGCTACAATCTCAGCGAGGCGTGGAGCCTGGGGACTCCCCGCACGACGCGGAGCAACATCAGATACAGCGGCAGCGCGCAGCTCTCGCGCGGATGGCGCCTCGCCGCCAACGGATATTACAATATCGAGGAGCGCGACTTCACGCAGCAGGTGTACCGGCTCGAGCGCGACCTCCACTGCTGGGAAGCGAGCTTCGTCCACGAGCGGACCGCCAGCGACTGGAGATACTACTTCGAGATCCGCATCAGGGCGCATCCCGAAATCAAGTACGAGCGAGGGACGCGGGGGATTCAGTCATTCTACGGTTCATGAGATTCCGGGCGATCCGGAGTGCGAAACTCGCCGCGCCGCGTCTGCGGCGCCGCCTCGACAAATCAAGCATCCGCGCCTTACAAGAGCGACAAAACTGTTGACAGGAGTCGAAACGGGCTTTAAGGTAGCCCTAAATCCACTATCAAGCGAAGGAGGTGAAACATGAACAAAACTGAGTTGATCGACAAGGTAGCGAAAAAGACCGGGCTTACCCTGAAGGATTCCCGCGGCGTCATCGAAGCGATATTCAGCACTTCTCTCAAGGACGGCATCCTTGCGGGAGAGCTCGCGGCCGGGAGAAAGATCCAGATCACCGGCTTCGGCACCTTCATGACACGCAAGAGAAAGAAACGCATGGGACGCAATCCTCAGACCGGCGAAGCGATTTCGATTCCGGCGACGAAGTTCCCGGCGTTCTCGGCAGGTAAGGCGCTCAAGACCCGTATCGCGAAGTAGGATGGGTTTTGATCCTGGGCAAAGAGAGCTCGCTTTCTTTGCCCATTCTATTTGTCCCGCCGGGCCTCGCCCGCCGCGCTCCGGCGCGGTATTCCCGTTTCCTCCGCGGTCCGTTCATGGTATAGTTCAATTATGAAAAGCATTTCGTGTTTCATGATGGCGGTCCTCGTCGCCCTCGCGGCGGCCGGATGCCGCGAGGAATCGCGTCTGACGATTCTCTTCACGGGGGACGAACGGGGATTGATCGCTCCCGCCGGCTGAGGGGAGAGCGCTTCGGGCGGCGTGGCCCGGCGGGCCACCGCGATCAGGGAGCGGCGAGCTCTCGATCCGCAGCTTCTTCTCCTCTCGGCGGGGGATATATCCGGGGAGCCGGGTATCATCGAAATGTACCGGAGCAGGTTTCTCGGCCGGACGATGATCGAGGCGGGCTACGACGCGGTCGCGGTCGGCGAGAAGGACCTGAACCACGGGGTCCGCACGCTCGCATCGCAGGCTGAAGCGGGGCTTCCGATCATCTGCGCGAATCTCTATCAGGACGGCGTGCGCGTGTTTCCTCCTTTCGTGATCAAACGAATCCGCGGCGCGAAGGTGGGCGTCGTCGCGCTTCTCGGCGAGAAGCCTCGGGATCTCGAAGGCGTCGAGCTTCGCGATCCGGCGATCGAGGGACGCGCGGCGCTCGAGCAGGCGCGGCGCGAATGCGATTGCGTCATACTGCTGGCCCATATGGGGAGGGAGAGGCTCCTCGATATTCTCCCGTCGCTCGAGGGATTCGATGTCGTCATCCGGGGCCACGGCCGCGAGGGGGAAAAGGAGCGCGAAAGCTGCGCCGATACGCTCGCCGCGGCGTCGGAGCGAGCCGGATTTCCCGTTTTCTTTTCGGGCGAGCGCGGAAGGAACCTTGGCCTCGTCGTCCTCGCGGGCATCCGGGGGAAGCGGCCGGTCGTCGTCGAGAGCGCGCTCATTCATCTCGACGCGACCGTCGCGGACG
This sequence comes from Candidatus Krumholzibacteriota bacterium, assembly GCA_041309505.1. Lineage (GTDB taxonomy): Bacteria > Krumholzibacteriota > Krumholzibacteriia > Krumholzibacteriales > Krumholzibacteriaceae > SSS58A. The sequence continues at coordinate 2,869 of JBFYZM010000297.1, read as the reverse complement.
ATCCCGCTGCGGCGAAGGAGCTTGCCGCGTATCTTTCGGATGAGCGGTCGAAGCAGAAGGAGCTTCAGCTCAATCGAGCGCTTGCGAGGGACGCCTCGACGGGCAGGATCATCGATCGCTACCTCGGCATCGAGATCTGCAGAAGGTGTCACGGAGAGCTCATGCCGCGTTTCGTCGCGAGCAGACATTTCCGCGCCTTCGAGACGATTCGCGCGCGGGGCGAGACGGCAAACGAAGAGTGTCTCGCTTGTCATACGACCGGTTACCGGAGGCCCGGCGGGTACGATCCCGCGACGGAGAAGGAAGGGGCTCCCTATCTTCTCGGCGTTCAGTGCGAGGCGTGCCACGGTCCGGGAACGGCGCACGCCCGGGGCGGCTCGTACGCGAAGGCGGCGCGCGAATCGTGCCGGACGTGCCATACGTCGACGTGGAGTCCCGATTTCGATTTTGAGGAGTACTGGAGCCGCGCCGGCCACTGCGGGCGCGGGGATAGCCTATGAATACCGGACCGAAACGTCACCGGGCGATCGTTATCATATGCGCTTTTCTGGTCGCCGGCGCGTTCGCTCCCCCGCGCGCGGCCGGAGCCGATTTCCTCGTTCCGGGAATGTCTCTCGAATCGGTTTCGCTCGTCCCGGGAACGAGTGTCTCGTATCTGGTCGTTTCGAAATCGTTCGGCGCGGCCGATTCCTCGTTCGTCGAGCTCCGCGTCCTCGAACATAAGGGAGGGGCGTTCCGCCTCGAGATTGTGTCTTCCCCGTATCCGCGGTCGAAGGAGGAGAGCGTCACGGCGCGGCTTCGCCTTTCCGAGCGCGTGACCTCCGCCGCGTCTTCCGAATCGTTCAGGTCCTGCATGCTGGAGGTGCTCGTCAAGGAGGGCACCGAGGCGTTCCGCGAGCCGACCGCGGACGAGCTGGACGATATGGATATCGAATCGATATTTCTCCGCCCGGAGGACGATCTCGTTCGGACGCCGCTCGAATCCGAGAAGATCGCCGTGCCGGCGGGGGTCTTTCTCTGCGAGGGCGCCGAGTACTCGAGACAGGGGAGTCGTTCGGTGAGTCTCGGAGGTGTGCAGGCGCAGCGCATCGAGGAGATGAAGAGCCGGATCTGGCTCTCGCGGGACGTTCCGCTGTGGGGCCTCGTCAAGAGCACCGTCGAGAAAGAGAGCCGGACGATAGTCCCCGGCGATCCCGCCTCGGCGGCGCGTTCGCGCACAACGGTGACCGAATCGATTCTTCTGTCGTATACGAAACCGCGCGGCCGCTCGTAGCCGGGGAATTCCCCGCATCCGTCCGCTCGCGAGCGCCCTGTTTTCGATTGCGAAGGGCGTTGCGGTGGACTATTTTAAGTAGTACTATCGCTCAAAGGGGGGATCGATGGCTCGATATCGGAGCTTCTGCGCGCTTGTATTCGCCGTTTCGCTCGTCTCGGGAGCCTGCTTCGCGGAAACCTACCGGTCATACGACGAATTGAGCGCCGTCGCGATCGTGATCTCCGATCGCTCGGACGCGACCTTCGCCGGCGCGCGATCGATCGTCGAATCCGCCGGCGCGTACGGCGTGCAGATGTTCCCTCCCGACGCGATCTTCGGATATTTCCCTTCCCGTCCCCGGCCGTCGCTCTTTCCGGGGCTCGACGTCTCGCTGTGCTTCGCCCGGGCGGATCTTATGGGGAAAGGGCTCGACCGGATCGTCGAGCGCGTCGTCGGCGATCTCTTCGATCAGAAGGAGATCCTCCGGGCCGCGACGTTCGAAGAGACGGGCCCCGTCGAGGACCGGCTTCTCCGTGTTCCCGAGGAGATCGTCCGCGCGACGATGCCCAAGGGCGAAGGCCCCCGGCGCGGCTCGACGATGGAGCTCGCGGATCGCAGCATCCGGGAGAATTCGGAATTTCTGATCGGGAGCGTTCTCGTCAACGTCATATTCCCGGAGAGCGCGGGATCGTCGGAGAACTGGACCGACGACGAGATCGCCGGCGCCATGAGCGGCATCGCTCTCGGCATATCGCAGTACATGCAGCACTCTCTCTGGTTCAACGATCTGAGCTTCGTTTACAATTACAATGATTTCAAGCGCGTTCCCGTCCAGATGGAGCCGATCGAAAGCGACATGGGCACCGACGACATCTGGATAGGAGAGGCGCTTGCGAACCTCGACTATGATTACGGCGCATACATGGGCGCGCACATGCTCAACAACGCGACGAGAAACGTCTTCAAGACCGACTGGGTGTTCACCGCGTTCATCGCCGATATGAGCAATCATTACAGCGCGTCGCCTCCGAGCCCCGATCCCGGCTGTTGGGGAGGGGCCGGCTACGTCGCCTACGCATACCTCGGCGGACCCTATCTGCTCGTGCCGTATCCGGCCTGCCGCTACGGCTACGGGCTCGGCTTCGGCCGCGTCTTCATTCACGAGATGAGCCACACCTTCTGGGCGCTGGACGAATATGCATCCGCGGAGACGCCGTGCAGTTCCAAATCGGGGTATCTCGCGGTTTCGAACAGGAATACGCTTTTCGAATCCTGCCAGGAAACGGTGCCGTGCATCATGCAGACAGCCTCCCCCCCTTTCACGGAGCCGCTGCCGATATGCGATTACACGCAGGGACAGGTCGGCATCACGGGCGTGGAGATCGGCGCCACCACGTATCTGAAGTTATACGCCGTATTGCCCACGGTGACCTTTACGAGCATGCCGGGGGCGCTCGATACGCTCCTGCCCGGCGAGGAGTACTTCCTTTCGATCGAGCTGCGGACCGCCGCCGTTCCGAACATCAACCCGAATCAGACGCAACCACCTGACCGCGTCTACTACGCCCCGTACATCAAGGCGGGGTGGATCACGATCAACCAGGAGGCGGGGCA
>JBFYZM010000296.1:0-5130 GCA_041309505.1 Candidatus Krumholzibacteriota bacterium | reverse complement strand
CGATCCTCCTCTGGGGGATGGCGGTCCAGCGGAGCATCATCGAGGAGAAGAACAACCGGGTCATCGAGGTGCTTCTCTCGTCGCTCAAACCGTTCGACCTTATGGCGGGGAAGATCCTCGGTGTCGGGGCGGTGGGGCTCACCCAGTACGCGATATGGGGTATCTTCGCCCTCGGGATTTCATCCTACGCGTTGAGCTCGGGGCAGTTCGCCCAGTTCGTGAGCTTCGAACCTGTCACGATCGCGTTCTTCGTGCTCTTCTTCGTGCTCGGCTTTCTCTTCTACTCGACGCTGTTCGCCGGCATCGGCGCCATCTGCAACACCGATCAGGAAGCGCAGCAGCTCCAAACCCCTCTCACCATGTGCCTCGCGGTCACGTTCCTGATACCGATCGCCGTCATGCAGAATCCGGACGGCACCTTCGCGACGGTTTTCTCGATGATACCGTTCTTCGCGCCGATTCTCATGTTCATGAGGATCAACGTCCTCATGCCGCCCGCCTGGCAGATCGCGCTCAGCGTCGCGATCCTGCTCGGGAGCATCTATGTCGCCGGGATTATCTCGGCGAAGATATTCCGCGTCGGGATTCTGATGTACGGGAAGCGCCCCGATCTGCGAGAAGTCTTCAAGTGGATCAGGAGGGCGTGACCGCCGCGTGCCGGCGACGCGTTTCGCGAGCGATAAAAAACCCCCGCCCCCTCGAGAGGGGCGGGGGTTTTCGCGTGCGCATCGAACCGGGCCGTCACATCTTGATGAGGCTGTAATTCACGCGAACCGCGAAGTACGAGAACAGATCCTCGGCGCCGGAGTCGAAGAAATTGTATTCGAGCTCCGCCCCGAGGCCCTGGCGTCCGAAGAGCCACCAGTCGAAACCGACGCCGAGCGAGCCGCCGGGATGCAGGCCCGACTCGGTTATCCCGCCGATCGCGTCGGTGCCGAGGTGAGGAATGGCCTGGTAGACGCCTCCGGCCAACGCCGCGTGCAACGTCATCGCGGGGGCGATCGTGAAGTAGTATTTCGCCTTGGCGAGAACGGGCACTACCGCGAACCGCGCGTAGATTCCCTCGTCCTTCTGGTAGGAAACAACGTCATAGCCGACCGCGAGACCAACGGAAAGGTTGTTCGTGAACATCTTTCCGACCGATATGTCGAGCCCGAGCATGCCCCTCTGGGCCTTGGTCACCGTGGCTTGGTTGAAGGATACCCCGAAGTCGGCGACGTACTGTTTCCGCGCCGGCTGTCCCGAAACCGTACCCGAATAGACGGCGCAGCACAGAAGGAGCGCACCCGCGATCGAGAGAGTCTTAAACGTTTTCAATTCCATCCTCCGCCGAAATTGTCTCAACGGTCTCTTGCGCTGAACTCACGTTCTATCATCAACGGGGCACCCCCCGTCAAATCGCGATCCGTTACCGCGCGGGCGCCGGCGGGGCCGGCGGCGGGTAAATGTAGCCGGGGGCCCATTCGATCTCGATGATCTGGCCGGTTGCAATATCCACATCGACCACGGTTTGCTTGAGATCGTCCGGGTCGTAGGTGATCTGGAGATCCCAGCAGCCCGCGTCGAGCTGGATACTCCGCGTGGAACCCGGAGGGATAATTCTATTCGCCTCGAGGAGATTCGGGCCGAACACGAGGCTGTCGCACTGTCTGGCCGCGACTTCGCTCACCGTGCGGTCGTGCATGTTCGTGAAAATCAGGGCGCCCGTGTCGTCCGTGATCCGGAACGTCGTCGTTTCCCCGCTCAGAACCCCGATCTCCTCGGAGAAGGAGCGCTTGGTCGGCGCCGATCCCGACACGATGACGGGGATCTCGTCGGGCCCGATAATCGCGAGGCTCTTTCCGATATACACGGTCGTCTCGTACGAATCCGACGGGTCGATCGTCACCTGCGTGCCGTTCACGAAGCCGGAGAATTCCGTTGAAGCCTTATTGTCGATGACCAGAGTCCCTTCCTGCGAGCACCCCGAAAAGCCCGCGACGAACATGGCTAAAACGATCAACGCGCGGATACTGAACTTGGTCATGGCTCCTCCTTTGGACCACTTTTCAATGCAATAATAGGAAAGATATCATTGCGGGCGGCCGATGTCAAATTCGCATTTTCTTGTGTTTAAGTCCCTGTTTCGGCTACAGTAAGGCCATCGGAACGCGGTCGTTCGGGCGGACGTGACCGGAGGCGGTTCTCGCGGTGCGCATCCTCATGGTTCAAACCTTCTATTACCCTCGCGGCGGAGATGCCACCTATATGCTCTCCCTCTCGAAGCTGCTCGAGGAAAAGGGGCACGAGGTCGTCCCGTTCGCGATGGAAAGCCCCCGGAATCTCCCGTCCCCGTATGCGCGCTTTTTCGTGAGCGAGATCGATTTCCCCGAGCTCCTGCGCAGGGGATCGCCGGGGGCCGCGTGGAAGGTCGCGAAGAGGAGCGTGTACAACGGCGAGGCGCGGCGGAAGATGGCGGCGCTCGTCGACGAGGTGAAGCCCGACGTGGCGCATTTCCATAACATTCACGCGCATCTCACGGCGTCGATCGTTTCGCCGCTGCGTAAACGCGGCGTGCCGATCGTATGGACGCTGCACGATTACCGGCTCATCTGTCCCAATACGTCGCTCCTGAGCAGGGGGGAGATCTGCGAGCGCTGCATTCCGAACCGCTTCTACCAGGCGGTCCTCCAGCGATGCAAGAAGGGAAGCCTCGCGGCGAGCGCCGTCGCGATGTTGACGACGCTCTACGACCGGCTCGAGCGGCTGCCCTCGCGCATCGACCGTTTCATCGCGCCGAGCGATTTCCTGAAATCGAAGCTCCTCGAAGGCGGGTTCGATCCGGCGCGCATCGAATGCGTGCCGAATTTCGCGGACCTCGCGGGTTTCACCGGGCTTCCCGAGAAGGACTATTTCTGCTATGTCGGAAGGCTCTCGCGCGAAAAGGGGCTCGACGTTCTTATCCGGGCGGCGGCGTCTCTCGACGCGGGGCGTCTCCTCGTCGTCGGGGACGGGCCCGAAGCGGAGAATCTCAGGGCGCTCGCGCGGGAGCTCGGCGCGAACCGCGTCGAATTCGCGGGATACCGGAGCGGCGGCGAGCTCAAGAGGATCGTCGCCGAGTCGCAGTTCGTCGTCCTTCCTTCCCGTTGGTACGAGAATCTTCCGTACGCCGTGATGGAGGCGTTCGCCTCGTCGAAGGCGGTCGTCGCCTCCCGGATCGGCGGCGTTCCCGGGATGGTGGACGACGGAGTGGACGGGCTCCTCGTTCCCGCGGGGGACGCAGGCGCCCTCGCCGCCGCCTTGCGGCGCATGCTCGGCGATCGCCGGGCCCGCGAGGAGATGGGGCGGCGCGCTCGCGAGAAGGCCGAGCGGCGTTACGGGCGGGAGAAGCATTACGAAGAGATCGAGAGAATATATCGCGAGGTGATCGCCGGGAAGCGGGCTTGAAGCGGCGGGCGATTGTCCGTATATTCGGCATGCTCTCCGGGGACGGCATCGAGCAACGTGCATGAGTCGGGGCGTAGCGCAGTCCGGTTAGCGCGCCTGCCTTGGGAGCAGGAGGTCGCTGGTTCGAATCCAGTCGCCCCGACCATTTCTTTCGGCGGGAGGAACAGGGAATGAAGAAGGTCGATCGTGCGGCGTCGGTTTTCGCGGACGGCTTCAATTGCGCGCAGGCGGTGTTTTCGACCCTCGCGCCCGGATTCGGGCTGGAGGAGGGAACGGCGGCGAGGATCGCGACCCCTTTCGGCGGCGGTATGGCGCGCATGGGGGGGACGTGCGGCGTCGTGACGGGAGCGTTCATGGCGCTCGGGCTCGCGCGTGGCAACAGCAGCCCCGCGGACAAGCAGACGAAAGAGGAAACGTACGTCGTCGCTCTCGACTTCGTGAAGCGCTTCATGGAGCGGAACGGCTCGATCACGTGCCGCGATCTCCTCGGCTGCGACATCGGGACGCACGAGGGGCACGAGCGCGCGAAGCAGCAGGGCCTGTTCGACACCGTGTGCGCGAAGCTCGTGAGGGACGCGGTGGAGATACTCGAGGATATGCTCTCGAAATGAAGGGAGAATCTCGATCATGATACCGTGCGCGATGAAGCGCTGCGCGCTCTCGATCGCCTGCTTCATGCTCCTCTCGGCCGCCGCGGGCGCGGCCGAATGGCACGAGAAGATCAAGGTGGGAGGAGACGTCCGTTTCCGCGGGGAAACGATCATGCTGGAGCACCGGGACGAAGACTCCCGCACCCGCATCCGCGCGCGCCTTCGCGTCACGGGAGAGGCGAACGAGTGCTGGAGCGTCGGTCTGGGCCTCGCCACCGATCCGGACGATCCCGTCTCGACCAACGCGACGCTCACCGGCGGATACTCGCGAAAGGGGATTGCGCTCGATCTCGCCTACCTCGATTTCCACCCGAAGACGGTCGCGGGGCTCAACATGCTCGCGGGGAAGATGAGCCTTCCCTTCGAGGTCGCGGAGGGGACCGAGCTCATGTGGGACAACGATCTCACGCCGGAAGGCCTCGCGGTCAGATACCGGCGGAGGGCGAGCCCCTGCGCCGAGATCTTCCTGAACGGCGCCGCGTTCGATATCAGGGATACCGATCCGGACGATCTCGGCGAAGCCTGGATGGTCGGAGGCCAGGCGGGGCTCGACGCGGCATTCTCGAACGGGATAGGCCTCACGATCGGCGCGGGCTACTTCAATTACGAGGGTGCGATCGGGAGAACCGGTTTCTACCGGTCGAACGAATTCTACGGAAATACGACGAGGCTCTGGCAGGGGACGATTATGGGGCATCCATACTACTATCGCGGGTACGCGCGCGATTTCAATATCTTCGAGGCGCTCGGCGTCGTCGATCTCGGGCTGCGGGAATGGGCCGACATCGCGCTCTACGGAACGTACGTGAACAACGTCAGGGCGGACGACCGGAACGTCGGCTGGCTCGCGGGCGGTTCGGCGAGCCGCGGCCGGGACCGGGGAGCGCTGAAGCTCCACGCGAATTACCGGCGCGTCGAGTCCGACGCCGTGATCGGCGTTTTCACCGACTCGGATTTCATCGGCGGCGGAACGGACGGCAAGGGATGGGAGCTCGGTTTCGCGTGCGGCGCCGCCAGGGGAGTCGACCTGAGCGTGACGTGGTTTCTGAACGTG
>JBFYZM010000295.1:0-5918 GCA_041309505.1 Candidatus Krumholzibacteriota bacterium | reverse complement strand
TACAGAGAACACTCTTTACATACTAGACGCTCTTCCGATCTCCAGGTCTACATCACGTGGAGCCTCATGGAGGGGCTCAAGAAAGATGTGTTTTTCCATGACGATTCTATAAATGGATTTCTGCCCTTCGAGCCTCTCCATTATCGCGAGGCGATCATCGGCGCGCTCACGCGGGAGGAGCAGGACAACGTGCGCACGAGCTGGTTCAGCGCGTATCCGCCCGCTCACGAGCTCGCGATCAAGCTGCACGAGCTCGATCCGGGGCCGCAGTACACGGCCCGGCATTCCATCCTCTCGCGCAAGGATTCGTGGCGGCTTTTCGCGTCGATCTGCAAAATCGGCGGCAAGGAGGGCTGGTTCACGCACAACTGGATGTGGCGGCTGCGCGGCTGGCTCGACCGGGCGCTCCTCGGCGTCGGCACGTCGCGGGGCCGCAGGAGCCAGACGACGCTCACGATATCGGACGTCATCGATTTCTGGCGTATCGAGGATCTCAAGCCCGATATCCGCCTGCTGCTGCGCGCCGAAATGAGGCTTCCGGGCAAAGCGTGGCTCGAATTCAGGATCGATCCCGAAGGAGACCGGAACCGGCTCTGGGTCGTCGCCCACTATTATACGGAGAGCTTCTTCGGGAGACTCTACTGGTACATCTTCCTCCCGTTTCACCATTTCATCTTCACCGATCTCATCAGGCAGATCGAGAAGCGTTCGTGAGGGGCGGCAGCGGGCTTTCCTCCGGGAACCAGTGACGCGTCCGCAGGCATATCTTCACGAGCATCAGCATCACCGGCACCTCGATCAGCACCCCGACGACCGTGGCCAGGGCCGCTCCGGACGAGATGCCGAAGAGCATCGTCGCGGTCGCGATGGCGACCTCGAAATGATTGGACGCCCCGATCATCGCCGAGGGCGCGGCGTCCTGATACGAAAGCTTCAGCGGCTTCGACAGCAGATACCCGATCCAGAAGATCAGGTTGGTCTGGATGAAGAGCGGAATAGCGATCCAGAGGATCGTGAGCGGGTTGGAAACGATGACTTCACCCTTGAACGAGAAGAGGAGCACGAGGGTCGCCAGCAACGCGACGATCGTTACCGGCGTGAGCACATGGAGGAACTCTTCGTTGAACCATGTCTCGCCCCGCGCGCGGATGATCCACTTCCGCGAGAGATATCCGGCCACGAGAGGCAGGGCGACGTATACCGCGATGGAAAGCAGCAGCGCCTGCCAGGGAACCGGCAGCCGCCCGACGCCGAGGAGAAATCCCCCGAGCGGCCCGTAGAGAAACAGCATGGTCAGCGAGTTGATGGCCACCATCACGAGCGTGTGCCCGTCGTTCCCTTTCGCGAGATAGCCCCAGACGAGCACCATCGCCGTGCAGGGCGCGATGCCGAGGAGAATGCAGCCCGCGAGGTAGCTCCGCCACAGGGGGACCTGCAGCATCTTCACGCCGTCGGAGAGAACGACGGTGCCGACTCCGTGCGTCGCGCCGACCGGAAGGTCGAGGCCGAACGGCATCTTCACGAGATCGATCGCCTCGGCGCCGATGAGCCCCCGAAACACGAAGCCGAGAAAGAAGACGGCGATCGCATACATCGTGAAGGGCTTGATCGCCCAGTTCACGAAGAGCGTGAGGCCCACGGGCTTCGCGCTCTTTCCCGCCTTCAGCACTTCTGCGAAATCGATCTTGACCATGATGGGGTACATCATGAAGAAGAGGCATATGGCGATGGGGATGGAAACGACGGGCGCGCCGCCCACGGAAATGGACAGACCGTCCAGATACTTCGCCACGACCGGCGCGAGCTTGCCGAGCACGATACCGAGTCCGATGCAGAGGAGCACCCAGGCAGTGAGATTGCGCTCAAAAAAGCTCAGGCCTTTCGCCTTCTTGGTGATGCACGCTTCGGCAGCCATCATCAATGCACGCTCCATACGAGATAAACGCCCCCGAGAATAACAAGAGCACCGCAAACCTTCTTGAGAATGACGGCTCCCCTGGAACGCTCGTTCCAGTTGAGATACCTCTGAACCATGCTCGTGAAGGTCCCCGCGAGCACGATCACGGAGCAGTGGCCGATCGCGTAGAAGAGCACAAGCGAGCCGGCGAGCAGTGGCCTCGCCGAGGCCACGCTGAAGGCGATTCCCAGCATCGGCGCCATGTACGCGAAGGTGCAGGGGCCGAGCGCGACACCGAAGACGAGCCCGATGAGGAGAGCGGCGAGCGCTCCCTTCTTCTTCATCTTCGGCTGGTTCGCGGCGCCGAGAAACGGGATAGTGATGACCTCGAGCAGATGCAGGCCGATCACGAGGAATATCGCGGCGACGAAGTAGTTCCCCATCTTCCCGACATCCCCCATGAGGCGGCCCATCATCCCGGTAATGGCGCCGATCGCGGCGATCGTCGCAAGGATCCCGAGCGAAAAGAGCCCGGAGAGCGCGAATGCGCGCTTTTTCGTGACGACTCCCTGCCCGTCGATGAATCCCACGATGAGCGGAATGCTCGAGAGGTGGCATGGGCTGAGGAGAATGCTCAAGACGCCCCAGGCCATCGACGCGGCAAGGGCGATAAGAGGCGTCGACTGAAGAGCTCCGGTAAGGCGATCGAACAGCGACATCATTGTCAGACGCCCTTCTGCTTCAGCACCTTGACGAGCTCGTCTTTGGGAAAGTATCCCTCGTGCCGGAAGTACTCTTTCCCGTCCTTGTCCAGGAAGACCTGCGTCGGGATAACCCGGATGCCGTATTGCTTTCCGTAGGGCTTGCCCTCATCCGTCCACACGTCGTAGAACACAACCTTGACCTTGCCCGCGTACTCCTCCTCGATTTCCTTCATAATCGGCTGCATCTTCTTGCAGGGAATGCATTTGACGGAGCCTATCTCGACGAAGGTGACGAGCGGCGCGCTTTCCTTCTTGCCCGTGAGCTTCTCCTTGTTCGTCGATTTCTCCTTGCCGGCGGGCGTCTTGTCTTTCTCCTGCGAGCACGCGATCCCGCTGATCAGCGCGATTGTCAACACTACCGCGATTGCGATCCTTTTTCTCATCCGTCTCTCCTTTGCCATGCCGGTGCTACTTCAGCAGCGTCTCGATGTCGGTCGCCGACAGAACCTTTCCCACGCTCTTCACGGCCCCGTCAATGACGAGGGCGGGCGTCATCATCACGCCGAACTTCATGATATCCTGAATCTTGTCGACCTTCTCGATCTCGGCCTCGATGCCGAGCGCCTTCACCGCCGCCTCCGCGTTGGCCGTGAGGGTCTTGCATTTGGGGCACCCGGTGCCCAGTATCTGAATCTTCTTCATGACCTCTCCTTCGCCATGTCTATATGCCTCCCCGTATCGCTCCGAACACCATACCGGTGATCGTCGCCATGATGACGACGAGCGCGATGTACGTGAGCGTCTTCTTCGGCCCCAGAATCGAGTTGATGACGAGCATGCTCGGAAGCGAGAGCGCGGGCCCCGCGAGCAGGAGCGCCAGGGCGGGCCCCTGGCCCATGCCGCTGTCGAGCAGTCCGCGCAGAATCGGCACTTCCGTAAGAGTGGCGAAGTACATCAGAGCCCCTGTAATTGACGCAAAAAAGTTGGTCCACAAGGGCCATATCGCTTCCAACCACCCGATATGGAGGCCGTCCGGCTTTCCCAGCACCTGGAGGAGAGCGTGCGGCGAATCTCCCACGAGCGCCTGAACCCACTTATTGGGGATGAACCCCGCATCCGTGCTCGTCGGACTACCGAGGAAGAAGCCCGCAGCGAGGACGCCGACGAGGAGCAGCGGTAGAATCAGCTTCGCGAAACACCACGTTTGACTCCGCCACTCTTTCAGCTCAGCGCCCCCGAAAAAGGTCAGCACCGCGAGTCCCGCTGCCCCCGCCGCAAAGGCCGCAATCGGATACTGCGGGACCGCCAACCCGATCGCCGCCACCGGAATCGCGGCGAGCACAAGATACGAAAGCCTGACCTTGAAGAACCGCCACAGGCTCAACGCCAGCATGATTGCGAAAGCGGCCGTGATCTTCCATTTGATCGCGAATACCGCTGACCAGAATCCGGCGATTTGCTGGGGTCTCGCCCAGTTGGCGAAGATAAGGATGCCGACCATCGCGAGAAAGTAGATCCCCACGTGCCACAGCGGCCGCGCATGAGCGACGTCCTCGCCGAGATATACCTCCTGGGTCGATGTCGCTTTCGCCCGTTCTTCTTTCAGGAAAATGAAATGCATGAGCAGTCCAATGACCACGCTGAAGACGACCGCGCCAACCGCGCGCGCGAGACCCAGCTGCCAGCCGAGCACGCGCGCCGTCAATACGATTGCCAGGATATTGATCGCCGGTCCCGAGTAGAGAAAGGCGATCGCCGGTCCCAGTCCCGCCCCGCGCATGTAGATGCTGCCGAAGAGCGGCAGGACCGTGCACGAGCATACCGCGAGGATCGAACCCGAGACGGAGGCGACACCATAGGAGAGCGCTTTGTTCGCCTTGGGTCCGAAGTACTTCATCACGGCGTTCTGGCTGACGAAAACGCCGATAGCGCCGGCGATGAAAAACGCGGGCACGAGGCAGAGTAGAACATGCTCCCGCGCATACCATCGCAAAAGCCTGAAAGCCTCGATGATCCCGCTCTGGAATCGCGGAAGCTCCGCGGGCAGGTAGTAGGCGCCGAGGAAGATCGCGATCAGCCAGAGCAGAATCCTAATTTCTTTTTTCACGTGTGCCGCCTCCCAAGACACTTTTCCGTCGCTCGAGTTCCGACCTTAGAACCTGCATGGAACAGTCGACCGCCCGGAGAATGCACGGACTCGCAAGATGATGAATGACCTTCGCCCCTTCCTTCCGTTCGCTCACGATTCCGACCTTCTTGAGCTGCGCGAGATGCCGCGAAAGGGTCGATTGGTCGACGTCCACCAATTCGTTGAGCTCGTTCACGCACAGGTCGCCGCGGCTCAACGCGTCCACCAGAAGAAAGCGGACCGGATGCGCCAGCGCCTTCATGATGTCCGCCCTCGCTTTTGCCTCTTCGTATCTCATATATATGACAATATGCACATACTTGCATATTGTCAAGAGCAAATAGTCCGCCCTCGCCCGAAGTCACTGCGCATTTTCAGGAATTCGCTTTCGAATGTCCGGGCGATCGGCCCGAGCGGCTCACCAGACTCCGGTCTGGAGGTACTCGTTGATCGCCCGCGCGGCCTTGCGTCCCTGGCCCATCGCGAGAATCACCGTGGCTGCGCCGAGCACGATATCCCCGCCCGCGAAGACGCCCTTCTTGCTCGTCTTGAGCGTTTCCTCGGCGGCGACGATGTTCCCCCACTTGTTCACCGCGAGGTCGGGGGTGGTCGTCGGGACGAGCGGGTTCGAGGCGTTGCCGATCGCGACGATGACGACGTCGACCGGGATCCGGAACTCGCTCCCCTTGACCGCGACCGGGCGGCGGCGGCCGGACTCGTCGGGCTCGCCGAGCTCCATCTTGAGACACTCGATCTCTTTGACCCAACCGTTCTGGTCGCCGATGATCCCCACGGGGTTCTGGAGGAGCATCATCTGAACGCCCTCTTCTTCGGCGTGCTCCACCTCCTCGACTCGGGCGGGCATCTCCTTTTTCGAGCGGCGATAGACGAGGTACACGTTCTCCGCGCCGAGACGCAGCGCGGTGCGCGCCGAGTCCATCGCGACGTTCCCGCCGCCGAAGACGGCGACGTTCTTCGCGCGCGCGATCGGCGTGTCGGTGTTGGGAAACGAATAGGCCTGCATGAGATTCGCGCGGGTGAGATACTCGTTCGCCGAGTAAACGCCGTTCAGGTTCTCCCCGGGGATATGCATGAAGAGCGGAAGGCCGGCGCCCGTGGCGACGAACACGGCGTCGAAGCCCTCGTCGAAGAGCTCGTCGATCGTGGAGAGCTTGCCGACGACGTAGTT
>JBFYZM010000294.1:0-5467 GCA_041309505.1 Candidatus Krumholzibacteriota bacterium | reverse complement strand
CGACCGCGGCGGGAGGCGTGTCGTCTATGACGGCCGTCGTGGGAGCGCTCGCGATGATCGATTTCGCCGACCAGTTGCCTGCGGCGTCCGCGGTCTTGAGCGCGAAATAGTAGCCGGTGGATGGAGAGAGCCCCGTCACCACGAACGTGTCCGCGCTTCCCGCGGGCTTCGGCGCGGGTTCTCCCGCCGCCTGCTCCGCTGCGGGCCAAACGGCGTCGGTCAGGGGAGAGAGGGAATAACGAATGTCGTAGCGCGCGGCGGTGCCCGTCCTTCCGTCGTCCCCCGGAGCCGTCCAGACGAGCATCATGCTGCTCGACGAAGGATGTATCGCGGCGAGATCGTTGACCGACGCGGGGGGAACGGTATCGGAGGGAGTCGCCGGATCGTCCGAACAGGCGCCGAACAGCAGAAAGAGAGCCGCACAGATCGAAACGATGATCCATAATCCAACCGACCGCATCCGCATGATCGGATCCTCCTCGAACCGAGCCGTCGATGCGCCTGAGCTTCGTGGAACCCTTACGGAAATATATATGATTTGCGTTGAATATTGCCTCTGATTTATTTAAGTTTCATCGCGTCAAGACGATAGGGAACGGCTCGCCCGACGGCCTCGCTCGACAAGCTGGTGCAACGTTGCTCGAAAACGAATATGAAATTCTCGAATCCGGGCTGAACGCCCTCTCCGACGCGATGCGCGCCTCGGGCGGCGGCAGAGAGCTCGAGGAACAGATCCGTTCCGCGGCGGAAACGGTGCATTTCCGGAAGGTGACGGGGGAGGAGGCGCTGATAGAGCTCCTCGGGTCCGTCGTCCGCGCCTCGAAACCGCCGATTCTCTCGACGGCGTGGGAGGAGGCGTGGGGAAACCTCTTCTCGCATCTCATCGAGAGCATCCTTGCCTCGAAGAACAAATCGCGCATCCTCATCTCTCGCCTCTACGGCGGGGACCCGCTTCCGGCCGAAGCCGAACGCGAGGTCGTGCTCTGCGTCAATCCCGGTTCGACTTCGACGAAGCTCGCCCTGTACCGGGGGCTCGATCTCGCCGCTTCCGAGGAGGTGCATCTCCCTCCCGATTACCCCGACAGCATCGAGAATCGCGCGGCGGCGATCGTCGAATGGGTCAAGGCGCATGGAATCGGTGCGGGCGATCTCACCGGGATCGCGTGCCGCGGAGGATTCGTCGCGCCCGTTCCGACGGGCACCTACGAGGTGTGCCCCGAGATGGTGGAGGATCTCGCGAAGCCGCGGATCGTCCACGCGTCCAACATGGCGATCCCGATCGGGCTCAAGATCAAGGAAGATTTCTCGGGAGGAGGGACGATTCTCGTCACGACGACCGATCCCGTCTCGTCCGACGAGATGGAGATCGGCGCTCGTATGACGGGAATCCGGCGCATCCTGCGGGACGGCTCGGGAGCCCATTACCTGAACCACCGCGCCGTCCACTCCCTCGTCTGCTCGCTCCTCGGCGCGTCCGGCACGGAGCTCACGACGATCGGCGCGCATATGGGCGGCGGCATTTCGATTCTCCGCCACGTCGACGGACGCGTCACCGATCTCGTCAACGCTTTCGCGGGGGTGCCGAGCGCGAACCGGAGCGGCAACATCCCGCTCGACGTCCTTCTCCGCGAGATCGACGAGGGAGAGATCAGCCTTCCCGAGCTCAAGCGCTATCTCTATAAAGTGGGTGGGCTCATCGATCTCGCCGGAACGAACGATTTCCGGGCGCTCCTCCATTTCAGGGAATCGGGCGCCGTCACGCGACAGCGAGAGAAGATCGAGCTCGTCGTGAATTTCATGGCGCGAAGCGTCGCGGGCGCCGTCATGCAGCTCGCCGCGATCGAGAAACCGATCGAGGTCGTGATCCTCACGGGGGGGCTCTCGCGAAGCCACGAGTTCGTCGGGCGCATCAAGCGCAGGTTGTACCCCTATTTCCCCGTCGTCGTCGTGCCGGGAGCGATCGAGCACGAGGCGCTCGTCGCGGGGCATTTCAGGGCGCGATTCCGCCCGGAGGAGCTGAAGAGCTACGAGGATTCGCGCGACGCGCTCCGCAGGCTCAGGTCCGACGAGCGCACGCTCATCGAAACCGAAGTGTTCACCCACCCGCAGCTCCGCAAGAAGGAGAACGCGCCCGTGACGAGCCTCGACGAGCTTATCTACCTCGCCCGCTCGATGGTGTCGAAGCACCGCGCGCCGCGGATCGCGATCGTCGGAGCGGAGAACGAGGACGCCGTCGTCGCGGCGAAGCAGGCGAACGAGGAGGGGCGTTTCCCGATAGCGAAATTCCTTCTCGTCGGCGATTTCTACGAGGTCAACAAGCTCGCGTGGGAATACGACATCAAGATCGACGGCGACAATTACGCGATCGCCGATACCGATCGGCCGGTGGAGAAGGCGATCGAGCTCTACGCGTCGGGCGAGGTCGATCTGCTCATGAAGGGGGGCGTCAAGACCGAGGAGATCATGCGCGGGGCGCTCACCTATCTCAAGAAGAGCGGAAAGCTCGAGAAGGGGCGCATCTACAGCCACGTCGGCGTGTTCCAGATTCCGACCTATCCGAAGCTCCTCACGGTCACGGACGCCGCCGTGAATCCGAATCCCGATCTCGCGCAGAAAAAGATGATACTCGAGAACGCCCTCACGGTGCTCCGCTATCTCAATATCCCGAAGCCGAAGGTGGCCATCATTTCGGCGGTCGAGACGCGCAATCCGAACGTCGAGTCGTCGATCCTCGCCGGGCTCCTCGCCGAGGAATACGAGAACCGCGACGACTGCGTCGTCGAGGGGCCCCTCTCGCTCGACGTCGCGATCGATCCGCATTCCGCTTCCGAGAAAAACTACAAGGGGCAGATCAAGGGCAACGCCGATATCCTCGTCATGCCCGACATCGAGGCGGGGAACGTCGTGTACAAGACGCTCACCGTATCGTCGGGCGCGTATCTCGCGGGGGTCGTCGCGGGAGGGGGCATCCCGATCATTCTCGCTTCCCGCGGCGATTCGTCCCGCTCCAAGCTCGCCTCGATATGCCTCGCCTGCATCGTCGCGATGAGGCAGGGCAACTTCGGCGAGGCCGCGAACACGTAGCCGCTCACGAACGGAGGTTCCTCCCATGACCGACCACGCGAAGCGATTGATCCTCGCGTTCTTCCTTCTCGGTTTTCTCGTGGTGATTCCGGTCATTGCGATTCTGAGCCTGGAGCCGGGAGGCCGGCCGATTGCCAAGAACTCCGTGATCGTTCTCGAGATCGGCGGCGAGATGCTCGAGTATCATCCCTCCTTCTCCCCGGGCTTCTTTTTCGGGAAGCGCGAGCTCACCCTCTCGGACGCGCTCGCGTGCGTCGACGCCGCGGCGCGCGACGCCCGCGTGAAAGGGCTCGTGCTCAAGATTTTCCCGTCGGGAGCCGGCGCCGCGAAATGCGAGGAGCTCAAGGCCGCGATCGAACGATTCAAGGAATCGGGAAAACCGGTCGTCGCGTTCTCGGCAGTTCTCGAAGGGCACCACTACCTCGTCGCATGCGCGGCGGATTCCATCTTCATGCCCCCCGCCGGCTACGTCGTCATCCCCGGGCCCTCGTCGAGCGCGATCTTCTTCCGCGGCGCTTTCGACAAGCTCGGGATCAATCCGAACATCGATCGGATCGGCGCGTACAAGTCGGCGGCGGAGACCTACACCGAGAAGGAGCGGACGCCGGAATCCCGCGCGATGACCCGGCTGCTTCTCGGCGATATTTACGAGCGATTCGTGTCGGACGTCGCGGCCGCGCGCGGCTGCGGCACGGACGCCGTGCTCGCCTGGGTCGACCGCGGGCTCTTTTCGCCCGAGCGCGCCTTCAACGAAGGGATCATCGACGGCGTCCGCTACTGGGACGAGATCGAAGCGCGTTTCGAGAAGGAAGATACGCGGCTCGTTGGCTCGCACGAGTATCTCCGGGGAAAACGCGCCGCGGCGATCCCCGTCGGGCCGCGCGTCGCCGTCATCCACGCGCAGGGGCTCATCACGACCGGAGAGAGCGGCTTCGATCCCCTGTCCGGCCTCACGATGGGCTCCGAAACGATCATCGAAGAGCTCCGCAGGGCGCGCGATGACGGCGCGATCAAGGCGGTCATCCTCCGGGTCGACTCTCCGGGCGGAGACGGCATCGCCGGGGACATGATCTCCCGCGAGGTCGAGCTCACTTCCAGGGAGAAGCCGGTCGTCGTCTCGATGTCGGACGTCGCCGCTTCGGGCGGCTACGAAATCGCCTACCGCGCCGACGCGATCATCGCGATGCCGGCGAGCGTCACGGGTTCGATCGGATCGATCACGGGCAAGCTGAACGCGCGGGGGCTCTACAACAAGCTCGGCGTGACGAAGGACGAGATCGGCACGGGCAAGAATTCGCTCATCTATTCCGACTACCGCGATTTCTCCGACGACGAGTGGGCGCTCGTCAGGGAGGAGCACTGGGCGTTCTACCGCGGCTGGATCGAGGAGATCGCGCGCTTCCGCGAGATGCCGGTCGACTCGATCGATTCTCTCGGGCGGGGGCGGGTATGGACGGGAACGCAGGCCGCGGCGAACGGGCTCATCGATGGCGTGGGCGGCATGCGGGAAGCGGTCTCCGCGGCGTGCGAGCTCGCCGGAATCGCCGATTCGTCGCGCGTCGTGCTCGTGCACTATCCGAAGAGGACCACCATTCTGCAGGAGATTCTCTCGCGCAATATCCTCGAAGACGCCGCTTCATACGCGATTCACCGCGCGCTCTTCGACGAATCGGCCGCGCGGGGCGGGCTCTTTCTCAGGCACGTCGGCGGAGAGAGGATTCGCTGAGCGGTTCCTAGAAGACGTAGCGGATGTCGATGATCTGATTGTCGAGATAGGTCGGGATGATTTCCGCCCCCGAGTAAACGTCTATGAAGAATCTATCCCGGTAATGGAGCGAGAAGCCCAGGGTCGCCGCGCTGTCCGTGGACAGGGTTCTTTTCCAATCGGTCGAATACGCTTCGGGCTCGATGACGATCTGGGAAGAAGCTCCGGCGCGATTCGCGCCATTCACCGAGTATCCCACAGCCGGCGGACGATATTGGAAGAAGGAAAGCGTCGGCTGTGTGACGGCCTGCTTGTCCCATCTTCCGGCGAGAACGAAGCTCGAGAAGAAGGTGAAGTAGCTCGAGGGCCGGAATTCCACGGAAAGGGGAATGGAGAGATCGAACGAGGTTTCGATCGACTCGAGCCGGGTCGGCTGCTCGATCCGTACGATAGATTCTTCCCCATCCGTCTCGATCGAGTAACGGACAAGAGGCTCTTCCTTCGTGCGTGCTCTCGAGAAAACGCCGCGCAGCCCGAGGTACAGATCGGTCGTTTCGTGCAGACTGAAGATCTTGCCCCCCTTGAAGAAGCAGCTCCCGCCGAGGAGCGATCCGTCGCCGTCGAACGTCCCGGCAGACGTTTGATCGATGGGAGTCGACCAACCCCATCGAACGCGCT
>JBFYZM010000293.1:0-8864 GCA_041309505.1 Candidatus Krumholzibacteriota bacterium | reverse complement strand
CGCGCTCCCGCCGCGGATGCATCGCGTGGGCGAGCGCCCCGATCCGTGCCTCGGGATCGTAAAGTACGATGCCGAGGCACGACCCGAGCGCCATCGTCATAATCCGCATGGGGGCTTGCCCCACCCGGAACTGGGCCATATCCACCTTGACCGCACTGTCGATTCCTTTGCTAACCGCCAATCGCGAGCTCCTTTGCCGTCACGTCGTCGGGGATGAGCTTCTCGGAGTCGAGGCACACGACCATGCGACCGGATACTTTCGCGATGCCGAGCACAACGTCGGGACGCCCCTCGCCTCTGGCGAGATCGGGCGAAGCCTGCATTTCTTCCGTTTGAATCCTCGTCACTTCGAGGACCTCGTCGACGAAGAAGCCGAAGCTTCCGCGCGAGGCTTCGATGATGATCGTTCTCCGCTTGCGCGGAACGTCGTTGCTCGCCGCGTGAACGGTGCCGAGCAGCAGGTGCAGCTTCGCGACCGGTATGATCTCGCCGCGGAGGTTAATGACTCCCTCGATATCTTTCCCCATGCCCGGAACGGGAAAGAGCTCGAGCGGTCTCAGAATCTCGCGCACCTTCGAAACGTGAATGCCGTAATATTCGGCACCGAGGCGAAACGTGACGAGCTGCACTCCTTTGCGGGACCGGTCATATGCTCTTTCGTACTTCATCGCTCATCATTCCCTTGCTCAGGCGCCCACTGTCTCCTCGACCCTTTCGGACGCGCCGACGTTGAACCTGCCCACGTGCTCGCGAAGCTGTATCGCCATGTCGCTCAGCTTCTGGGCCGAGGAGGCGACGTCTTCCATGCTCGAGGTCATCTGCTCCATCGAAGCGGCCGTTTCCTGCGTCGCCGAAGCGTTCTTTTCGGCGGTCGACGAGATTTCGTCGATCGAGCCGGTGACGTTCTTCATGCCGCGCGAGAGTTCCTTGGTCGCCGCGGAGATCCGGCGCGCCATGTCGGACGAGCTGCGGAGCACTTCGACGATCTCGTCGAGCGACTGTCCCGTCCGCGTGATGACTTCCTTGCCTTCCGTGACCTCTTTCGCGCCGAGCTCGATGCTCTTCACGGCCGTGCGCGTCTCTTCCTGCGTCTGCCGGATGAGCGTGGCGATCTCCTCCGCGGCGCGCGCGCTCCCCTCGGCGAGCTTGCGCACCTCGTCGGCGACGACCGCGAATCCTGCGCCCGCTTCGCCGGCACGCGCCGCTTCGATCGCGGCGTTCAGGGCGAGCAGGTTCGTCTGATCCGCTATGTCGGTGATAACGTCGACGATCTCGTCGATCTGATTCGAACGTTCGCCGAGATGGCGGATGATCTCGGCCGATTCCTGGATGACGTTGTATATCTTGTTGATCTTCTCGACCGCTTCCTTCGCGGAGTCGCCGCCCCGCGCCGCGGTCTCCGAAGCGTTCGTCGCGGCGGACGCCGCGAGCTCGGCGCTGTTGGCCACCTGCTTCACCGAGCGCTCCATGTTGCGTATCTCCTTGATCATCTCGTCGACCTTGCGCGCCTGCACGTCGGTCGATTTCGCGATGTTTTGCACCGTCGTCGACGTCTCCTCGGTGATCGAGTTCATCTGCTCGGTCGCCGCGGAAAGGTTCTGCGCGGAGAAATTCACCTTATCGGCGGTCGTTCTGATCATCTTGATAATGCTCGCGATATTCGAAAAGAGCTCGTTCAACGCGAAGCCGAGCTTTCCGAGCTCGTCGTCGGATCTGATATCGACCGTCGTCGTGAGATCCCCCGCGTTGTTGGCGAGGGCCCGGCTCGCCATGAGCAGCTGGGCCATGGGCCGCTTCAGCAGCATATACACGAGCGCGCAGAAGATCACGAAGCCGGCGAGCAGCGTGACGCCCGTGATCGAAAGAGCGCGCCACCGGAGATATCCCAGCGCCCGATCCACATGCTGCCCCGCCGCGAGCTTCGAGCCGCTCGATACCGTCACGACTCTTTCGAACGCTTGCCCCGAGAAGTGCATGAACGCAAAATAGTTCATGAGAAAGACGCAGAGAATGACGAGCGCCATCGCGCTGAACAGCTTCATGCTGATGCTGTTGCCGTGCAGACTGAATTTCATCTTCTCCCTCCTTCAGGAGTCGCGGAGGACGATTTCTTGTAGATCTTGTTCCGCGGATCGACCAGTTCGTACCGTGCGAGAGCCGATCCCATGACGGCCTCGCTTTTGCCGAGAATGAGCAGCCCCTGTTCCCCGAGGGCCGCGTGAAATCGCTCGAGAACGTCGTTGCGTACCGCATGATCGAAATGGATGAGCACGTTCCGGCACACGACGAGGTCGAGGAACGTGAAGGGGGGCGGCGAGAAGAGATCGTGCACCGAGAATTTCACGCAGCGCCGCACGTCGGCGGCGACACGATGCTCCGGCCCCTTCGCCTCGAAGTATTTTCGTCTGACGTCCGCGGGGATATTCTCGAGCTTGCGGGACGCATAAACCCCTTCGCGCGCGACCGCGCACGCCTCTTTCGAAACGTCGGTGCCGTATACTTCGAGCGCGAGATCGATTTCGTTGCCGCGAAGGTGCCGCAAAACGAGAATGGCGAGGCTGTACGCCTCTTCGCCCGTCGAGCAGCCGGCGCTCCAGACACGGATCGTTCGCGACGGCGAATGGAGCTTCCGCGAAACGATCGCCGGAAGGACGTTTTTCGCGACGGCGTCGAACACTTCGGCGTCGCGGAAGAATTCGGTGACATGAATCGTGACGGTATCGAGGAGCTGTTCGATCTCCCTCGGATCGCTCGCGAGGTAGTTCATATACTCATCCAGGGTGGCGAGCTTCAGGGTCGACATCCTGAGCGCTACCCTGCGCTGAAGACACGAAAGGCGATAGTTCGAGAAATCCTTCCCGAACTTCGTCTGGAGGTTGGCGAGAAGCTCGCCCATGCTCATCTGTACCAGAGCCATCGTCGCTCCCGATCCCGCGTCATATGACGAATGCGCCCCGTCGGCGGCGCGCGCCCGCTTCTGCAAGGCAATGGTGATTCGGCGGCTTCGGCCCCGCTCCGGCGGCGGCGACCGACGCCGGGAATCGGATTTGCAATTGCTATACCACACAGGGACGAAGGTTCAGTCGAGGGCCCGGAACGAGCGGGCTATAGCAAGAATGGGTATATCTGTTACTATTACAATGAGTTACATGAATCAAAGAACTTCGAGTTGCAGGAGGAAACGGAGAGGTACAACGCGCAAATATCGCGAACTTTGCACCGCTCCGTTCGCTTTTTGCAATGGAAACGGGAGAAGGAGAAGGCCATGCAGAACATCGTGATGAAGCATGTCGACGTATTCACGACGAATCCCTTCAGCGGCAATCCGGCCGGCGTCGTCACGGAAGCCGATTCGCTCTCGAGCGAAATGATGCTCGCGATCGCGGGAGAGATGAATCTCTCGGAAACGACGTTCGTCACGCTTCCTTCGACCGACGAAGCGCTCTTCAGGATCCGTTTCTTCACGCCGAGCGAGGAAGTGAGCCTGAGCGGCCACGCGATCATCGCTTCCTGCTACGCGTTGATCGAGGACGGAAGAATACCTCTCGAGGATGGTGTGACGAAAGCCCTCTTCGAGACGGGAGCCGGCCTCATTCAACTCGATATCCATTTCAGGCGCGGCGCGACGGATACCGCCTCGAACGGCGGCGCCGTTCTCGCGATAAACGGCGTGGACGCCGGCGTGCTCGAGAAGATCATGCTCCATCAGGCCGTCAAACAGTATCGTCCTTCGAACATCACCGCGCAGCAGGTCGCGAAGATCCTCGGATTCGACGTGGCGGAGATCCAGCGGACGGGACTGCCGCTCGAAATCATCTCGACGGGATTCGAACAGCTCATGATTCCCGTTCTCCACAAGGAAACGATCCACGACATGAATCCCGACCTCATCAAGCTCGGGCTCATCAACCGCACGTACGGCATCCACACGAACCACGTTTTCGCCATCGACACGTATTCGCCCGACTGCGTCGCCTACATGCGGCACTTCGCGCCGGTGCTCGGCATGTGGGAAGATCCCGCCTCGGGAACGGCGGCGGCCGGCCTCGTCTCCTATCTCCTTCGGCACGGCGTCGTCACGTCGGGAAACATGATCATCGAGCAGGGCAAGGAGATCGACGCCCTCGCGCGGATTCTCGTCGAAACCGTCGATTCGGAAGACCCGACGCTGGCGATGCGCATAGGCGGCCTCGCCGTCACATCGATCACGCGCAGGATCGGCGTCGAGAACGGGACGCTCGTCGTTTCATGAGGTAGATTACTTCGGGAGCGAGAAGAAGAAGGTCGATCCGGAGCCCTTTTCGCTCGTCACCCATACCCTGCCGCCGTGGAGCTCCACGTAGTGTTTCACGAGCTTGAGGCCGATGCCGAGGCCGTCCTTTTCGCGCGACGATCCTCCGTCGAGCTGTATGAACTTCTCGAAGATCTCGGGAATGTCCTTCGCGTCGATGCCGGATCCCTGATCCCGCACCGCAACGACGACTTCCCGCTCCGCGTTATGCGTGGAGATCGTGACCGCATCTCCCTTTCCGCTGAACTTGACGGCGTTCGTGAGCAGGTTCACGCACGCCTGTCTGATCCGGAGCGGGTCGAATTCGATAATGGGAACGGTTTCGTCGAGGTCCGTGAGCAGCGTGACGTCGCTTTGGGTCGCGATGGCCTCCGCGATCCTCGTCGATATTGTGACGACGTCATTGAGACTCGCCGCCCCTCGATGGAGCATGGTCTGCGAAACCTCGACGCGGGAAAGATCGAGGAGATCGTTGATGAGCCCGAGAAGCTTGTTCGAATGCCCCTCGATCACGCGGAGAAACTCCGACCGCGTCCCTGGATCGATCGTCTGCTCCCGATCCTCGATGAGCGTGCCCGTGTACGCCATGATGATCGAAAGGGGCGTGCGGAGCTCGTGGCTTATCCTCCCGAGAAACTCGTTCTTGAGATCGTCCAGCTCGCGGAGCTTCTTGTTGATGGCCAGAAGCTCGGCGTTCTGATCGGTTATCCGCTCCTTGAGCAGCGTTTCCTCGGTGGTGTCGTGCCCGATGGCGAGAACGTAGGGATGCTCCCTGATCTTGATGACCGACGCGTTTATCTTCATGAACACGGTCTCGCCGTTCTTCTTGACGAACAGCTCATCGATGTCGCCCGTGATCTCTCCCTTGAGAACCGCGCAAAAGATCCCCCTCGCCGCTTCGCGGCGTTTCGGATGCATCAGCTCGTAGAACTCGTGTCCGACGATCTCCTCGCGCGTATATCCGTAATTCTCGAGAAGCGTCCGGTTGACCTCGACGCACTCTCCCGCCGAGTTCACAAGCGCGATGGCCTCGCGGGAATTGTCCATGAGGTGCCGGTATTTATCGCCCAGGTTTCCGAGCTCCTCAATCATCTGGCATTTCTCGATCGCGATGGAAGTGAGGTTGCTGAACCGCACGAGAAGATCGAGGTCGAAATCGGTAAAATGGTTCGGGGAGAAGCTCCCCACGTTCACCGTGCCGACGAGCGCCCCCTTCGCGAGGAGCGGAACGACGATATCCGATTTGAGGGAATCCTCCTTCATGATCTCGCGGAACCGGGCGTCAGCGGGGATGTCGCCTCGCACGACCAGCTTCTTGTGGATCGCGACCCATCCGACGAGGTTGCCCTCCTCGAGCGGCACGTAGCGCCCCTCCCCCGCTTCCCCGCCCGACTTGCGCCAGACGTGCCGGATAAACAGGCCGTTTTTATCTCGGTCGTATATGGCGACGCAGCCGAGATCGTAGTCGATCACCTTCGAGAGCTCTTTCGATATGCTCGAGAGAATCTGGTGGAGATCGTTCCGGGAGTTGATGACGTTCGCGATCTCCATGACCGCCGCGAGCTGGCGCTCCTCGTCCGTCCGGTCATGGCAGACGTCGCAATAGACGAACGACGAATCTCTTTCTTCGAACGAATTATTCAACGCTTCTCCAAGAGGTTGGCGGCTTCGTTCACGAATCGATCCTCGGCCCGTGCGCGTCGCGCCCCTGCGCTGCGTACACCTCCGCGACGTGCAGGAATTATTCCACTTTTGCCGGAATCGCGCCACAAAACGCAGCGGCGGCGGCCGCGAAAGGCCGCCGCTCAGACGAGGAACGAGAAGCGGCTCTTGAAGTGCCTGAGCTTCAGATCCCTCCCGTACTCGACCCGCACGCCCGGGATCCGGTCGCGATGATCGTAGAGGAGCTTCACCGCTTCCGCGGCCGCGAAGAGATCGCGATCCTCGTACGCGAGGCGCGGAACGGCCGCCCGCACGTTGTTCACGCGGGGCTCGGGCGGTATCTCTTTCTCGCCGTCGAACGAGCCGAATGCGTACAGCCCGAGCTCGCAGAAGCGGTGCCCGGCGATGAGGAGAAGCGACGTGAAGGCGATCCCCTTGAAATCGTCGTCGCGGGCCGAGCCGTCGAAGAACTTGTCGACGTCGATATATACCGCGTGTCCCCCGATCGGATGCACCAACGGGATCCCGAGCGCGGCGAGCCTGCCACCGAAGCGCTGCACCTGCCCGACGCGGTAATCGAGGTACTCCTGACGCGTCACGGTGCGCAGCCCCTCGGCGAGGGCCTTGAGGTCCCGTCCCGCGAGACCTCCATAGGTCGGGTGCCCTTCGGTCATGATCTGGAAATCGGTGAGATCCATCGTGAAGTTCGGGAATTTCTTCGCGAACAGGCTCTCTTCCCTGAGACAGATCGCCCCGCCGATGTTGCCGAGGCCGTCCTTCTTGAAGCTGATGTGGAAACCGTCCGCGTGCGTGAACATCTCGTGCACGATGTCCTCGATGCGGCGGCCGGCGTATTTCTTCTCATTTTGCTGGATGAACCAGGCGTTTTCCGCGAACCGGCACGCGTCGAAGAAGAAGGGCACCTTGTGCCTGCGCGTGATCTCGCGCACGCGCTCGATATTCTCCATCGAAACGGGCTGCCCTCCCCCCGTGTTGTTCGTGATCGTGATATACACGAGCGGCACGCGTTCCCCCTCGGTCTCGAGAAGATTCTCGAGCTCGCCGAGATCCATGTTACCCCGGAAGGGAAAAGAGGCGTCGTTCGCGAGATGCTCGCGGCACGGGAGATTGAGCGGCACCATGAACTTGTCCTCGATGTTCCCCTCGGTCGTGTCGAAATGCGAATTGCTCGGGACGACGTAGAACGCCTGGGGGGCGGCGGGCCCGTGCCCCTTCACCGTTTTCGCCCGGCGCTCGATCCGCGAGCGGAGCTCGGGGAGAAGATCCCCGGAAAGAGGCTTCGGCGCGGGCAATCCCTTCCGCTTGAGCTCGCGCGAGAGGACGCTGAAAAACGCGTTCTCGGCCGCTCTTCCCTGATGGAAAATGAAAAGCGGTTCGCGATCCCCCACCCGAAGACCGCTCCTCTGGCGCCACGC
Organism: Candidatus Krumholzibacteriota bacterium; assembly: GCA_041309505.1. GTDB lineage: Bacteria > Krumholzibacteriota > Krumholzibacteriia > Krumholzibacteriales > Krumholzibacteriaceae > SSS58A. The sequence goes on along the minus strand of JBFYZM010000293.1, from coordinate 1,475 downwards.
GGGGCCGAAGGTCGCGCCGACCTGCTCCTTGAGCTCGAAGTATCCCTCGTTCGATCCGTACGCCTCGTCCCCGAGCAGCATCGCCGCCCATTGTTCGACCGTCATCGTCGTCGTGCCGGAATCTGAAAGCAGATCGCAGCCGGGGATCTTGTCCGCCCTGAAGAGAAACGCGTTGTGCCCCGCTTCCTCGACGAGGATTCGCTTTCGCTCCTCGAAATCGGCGATCGAGCAGCCCCGGAAACGCACGGCGCCGTTGCGATAGGGACGGGGACGGTAATACGCGGAGGGCTCGGAAGGAAGGTCGAGATTGCTGCGAAACAGCGAGATAAAATAATCGATCGGGTTCGGCATTAAAAGATCTCCTTCGGTGGCAGATTCAGGGCTTCGCGCACCTCCCCGAGAGTCGCTTGCGCGACGGCGCGCGCGTGCGAGGCGCCGCTCATCAGGATATCCTTGATTCGATCCGGTTTCTCCAAGAGCTCCCGGCGCCGCTCGCGAATGCCGCGGAGCGCGTCGTTCGTCTTCGCGGCGAGCGCCTTCTTGCAATCGACGCACCCGCGCAGACCCTCCTCGCATTCGCGGCGCACGACGGGCTGCTCCGCCTTGTTGTAGAGCCCGTGGAACGCGTACACGACGCAGCCGTCGGGATGCCCCTTGTCGTTCTTCCGCATCTTGACCGGATCGGTGAACATCGTGCGCACGAGCTCCAGCGTGCGCTCCTCCGAATCGCCGATCGCGATGCAGTTGCCGGCGCTCTTGCTCATCTTGCGGTCGACGCTGTCGATCCCCGGAACCTTGGGAATCTGCGTGAGGAGCACCTCGGTGATCGGGAACACGTCGCGGCCGTAGAGACTGTTGAACCGCTGGGCGAGGTCGCGCGTCATGTTGACGTGCGCCTCCTGATCCTTGCCGACGGGGACGAAGTTCCCCTTGTACACGAGGATGTCCGCCGCCTGGAGCGTCGGATAGCCGAGGAGCCCGTAGCTCGGGGATTCGATCTTGTAGCCGGCGATCATCTCTCGCACCGTCGGATTCCGCTCGAGCCAGCCGAGGGGAGTGATCATCGAGAAGACGAGATGCAGCTCGGCGACTTCGGGAACGTGCGATTGGACGAATATGGAGCACTTGTCCGGATCGAGCCCCGCCGCCACCCAATCGACCGCCATCCCGATCACGTTCTCGCGCATCCGCGACACGTTCTCGTACCCGAGCGCTTCTCCCCCGCCCGGCGTCGTGAGCGCGTGCCAGTCGACGATGAAAAAATAGCACTCGTATTCGTTCTGGAGCCTGACCCAGTTGTCGAGGGCGCCGTGAAGGTTGCCGAGATGGATGCAGCCTGTCGGCCGCATGCCGCTCGTGACCCTGCCCTTGCTCATTCCCGGCCTCTCCCTCCCGGAAGGCGCGACGCGACGGATGCCGCCTTCAGGCTAAAAAATTAGGGGTGGCAGGACTTGAACCTGCAGCCCTCGGTTTTG
>JBFYZM010000292.1:0-3270 GCA_041309505.1 Candidatus Krumholzibacteriota bacterium | reverse complement strand
CTACCATATGACCGGTTCCTACGCGGGTCCCCGGATGGTGTCGGACAACATTTTCACGATCGAGCGCGGCGGCGAGAGCGTGCACCAGTCCCCGTTCGAGGTCGTCGCCGGCTCCCGCGAGGATTCGCTCGCGCAGGAGAACGAGATGCTCAAGAGACGCCTTGAGCGACTCGAGCGACAGTTGTTGATCTACAAGAGCTTGCTCGACAAGGAACGGGCGCAGCGTCTCAATATGTCGCTCCCGTGACGGACGCGACCGGGCGCGCTCTCCGGAGGCGCGCCGCGCGCAAGTTTCCGCTTGCCATCGAGCCTCTTTCAATCCTATTCTTCTCCTGGAGCGTTGCAATGCGATATCCGTCGACCATCATCACATTCGTCTGCCTCGGCGTCTTCGCCGCATCGTGCGGGGGCCGCGGAGGGCCGTTCAATACGCTGCCCGCCGGCTCGTACAGCGGCGTCGTTCTCGTGACCGAAACGGGCAAAGTAGAAGGCGCGACGGCGGAGATGGTGAATGCCCTTCAGCACGAGCTCGATTTCTACACGAAGAACGAGCTTCAGTTCAGAGTCCGCGTCGTCCCCGCGATCGAGTTCGAGAAAGAGATCCCCGCGAAGAACATGGTGATCTTCGGGATCGTGAACCAGGGGAGGGTCGGCGGCATCATCGAGCAGTTCATCGGGCCATCCGGCGCCAGGGGCGTGCTCCAGGGGAAATACAGCGTTTTCAAGAAGATGGATTCTCCCGTCGCCGGTCAGCTCACCATCATCGTAACGGGCGTTTCGGCCGAAGATCTGGCGCTCGCCGCGCGCGAGCAGGGAGCCATCCTCAGGAACATCATCGAGGAAGGGAACCGGGAGCGGATCCGGGAGTCGATGCTCAAGCAGGGCGAGGACACGTATCTCGAGAGGCACCTGAAAGAACGGTACGGTTTTTCGGTCAGGATTCCGGACGTCTACAATATCGATGAGGAGCGTCCCGAGATTCCCGGCGTCTCGCTCATTCATCCCGAGCCGCCGCGGGTGATCTCTGTTTCCTGGAAGGCGTTCGGGAAAGGGACGGTTTCTCTCGCGGATTCGAACGAGCTGTACGGGCTCAGGTCGGACGTCTCGTTCAAGCTGTTCGACAAGTATGTCATGCGTCGGGATCTCGTCACGTTCGCGTCGACGCGGCTCGGCGCGTACGAGGCGGTGCGAATGGACGGGTACTGGGAGAGCAGCGTCCAGGCCGCGGGGGGATCCTTCATCTGCTGGTTCATCGTCGACGGCGTCAAGTCCCGCATCTGGCTTGTCGATTGCCTCGTCTATGCGCCGGGGCAGGACAAGAACGAGCTCCTCAGAGAGGCGATGGCGTTCGCCGAGACCTTCAGCTTCTGACGCGCAGGGCGGGCGCATTCTCTTGACAGCCCCTGCCGCCTCTGATAGCCTTGCGAGAGATATTTTCACCCGAAGGATCCGAAAGGCGCGCACCATGAGCGAAGAGCTTCGCAATCTGATCGAACGATACGATCGCGCGCGCGATTCGCGCCTCTTCGCGCCCCTCGCGGACGCATACCGCAAGAACGGCGACGTCGACAAGGCGATCGAGATTCTCGATCGCGGTCTCGAGAAGATGCCGCAGTACGCGAGCGCCCACGTGATTCTCGGAAAATGCTACTACGACAAGGGAGCGACGGAGCGCTCGAAGGCCGAATTCCGGCGCGTTCTCGAGCTTGACGGCGAGAACCTCGTCGCGCTCAAGTTCATGGGCGATATTCTTCTCGCCGAGGACAAGCGCTCCGAGGCGGCCGAGTTCTACCGGAAAATTCTCTCCATCGACGCGACGAACGCCGAGGTCGCGCGCGCTCTCAAGGAGATGGAGGCGTCATTCGTCGTCAAGGAGATCGACCTCGCCGACGCGAAAGCGGCGCGGGACGAACGTCCGAGGGAGCTCGCGACGATGACCCTGGCCGGAATCTACGCCGCGCAGGGGTATTACAACAAGGCGCTTCGCATCTATAACGACGTGCTCGAGCGGGAGCCCGCGAACGCGGAAGCGAAGGAAATGGTCGCGAAGCTGGAGACTCTCATGAACGCCGGCGAAGCCGAAAGGGACGGCGCGTTTCACGAGGATGTTCTCAGCATCTCCCTCAACGATATCAGCGAGGGGCTCGTTTCGAGCACATCGGGGCACGGCGGCGAGGCGGTGGATGCGGACGTCGGGACGGAGTCGGGTCCCCCGGCGGACGTCGACGGGATCGGCGGCGTCGGTGCGATCGAGGAGGCGGCCGGAAAGGGCTCGGAGACGCCGGTGGGCGAACCGGATCGGGACGGATCCGGTGAATCTTCCGGCTCTCAGGCGGCGCCGGATCGCGACATGGAGCAATTCCGCGAGTGGCTCAAGCGGCTGCGGAGCAAATAGAGCCGCGGCGCCGATTGCCTCGACCGCAGACAGTGTCAATTCCTCTATACGGCGGGGGATCTCTACTATCTGATGGATGTCGAGACCCACGAGCAGTTCCCCGTATCGAAAGAGATCGTTGGAAACGCCCTGCCGTACCTCGTCGAGAATATGATTGTGACGCTGCTCGCCGGCGGCGACAGGCCGATAACGGTCGAGCTTCCGTTTTTCGTCGAGATCGCGGTGAAGAAGACCGAGCCGGGCGTTCGCGGGGACACCGCGCAGGGCGGATCGAAGAGCGCGATTCTGGAAACCGGTACGGCGATCAGCGTTCCGCTCTTCATCGAGGAGAGGAACGTTCTCCGCATCGACACGCGGACCGGACGATACATGGAACGCGCCTGAAACGGCGCGAGCGCACCGATAACCCTCGAGCCGGCCGCCCTCGGCCGGCTCCTTTTTTTGCCCCGAATCGGCCTGATACTTGCAAAATACTTCGACCGGGAGAGTCCGGTGCAGCCCGGGCATCCGCAAAATTGTAACTCATTGTCATTGCGCACGATATATGTATTATCGAATCCGTGAGATTCGCAGTATTGTCATCGGGAAGGTGTGATGCATGACTATCAAGAAGATTCTCGAGGAAATGATCAACCAGGGAGGATCCGATCTTCATCTCAAGGCGGGGCTGCCGCCGGTTGTGCGGGTCGACGGAAAGCTTCGACACCTCGGGCTCGAGAAGCCCTCGCCCAAAGATCTCGAGGAAATCGCGACTCAGATTCTCACGCCGTCCCAGAAGGATCGCTTCACGAAAACGCGCGAGGTCGATTTTGCGTTCGGCGTCTCGGGACTCGCCCGGTTCCGCGCGAACTTCTACGTGCAGCGGGGCTCGATCG
>JBFYZM010000291.1:0-11588 GCA_041309505.1 Candidatus Krumholzibacteriota bacterium | reverse complement strand
TCGAGAACTCGGGGAGATGAATGAGGTTTTTTTCCTCGACGACGGGAACCTCTTCCGCGATATGTTTGCGCCGGCGGGTCTTGCGCGTGATATCGAGCTTCGCGAGCGTGCGCTTCACGCTCTCCTTGACCGCTTTCTGGTCGGCCTCTTTGCGTTTCTCCGGCTTCTTTTCCTTGCGCGGGCGCTGCGGGCGCTGCGGACGCTGCGGGCCCGGCGGGTGCTGCGGGCGCTGCGGGCCCGGCTGCTTCGCGGGCTTTTCCTTCCCGCCTTCTTCCTTGTCCTTCTTCTTGACTTCTTTCTTCGTCGCGGCTTTGACCCGGCTCAGATGCTGTTCGATGAGAAGCTCGGCCCGCTGCTCGACCGTGCTCATATGGCTCTTGACCGCGAACCCTTCCTTGACCAGGATCTTGATCAGGGCCTCACTCGAGATGGTATATTTCCGCGCAAGCTCGTAAACGCGAATCTTGGCCACGCGATCGCAACTCCCTTCATTGCCTATGCGCCGGATGTATCGTCGGATTCTTCCGGAGAAACTTCCTCTTCGGGCTCCTCCGCGTCGTCGGGTTCGTCTCCCGCGACGGGCTCGTCTCCCGCGACCTCGCCCGTCTCCTCGAGATCTTCCCCTTCTTCCGGTTTCTCTCCGTCTTCATCGATGATTTCTTCCGAAATCTCGCCTTCGATTTCCTCTTCAGCCGCCTCTTCGTCCGGTTCGGCCTCGTCGTCGGCCTTCGGCGGCTTCTCTCCCTTGTCGTCGAGATTCTTGAACAGATCCGCTTCGGTGAGCGGCGCCTCGACCTTCTTTTCCTTCTTGTCGGGACCGAAGATCGCTTCGTCGAAGAGCGATTTTTCCTCGACGACCTCCTGCAGCTCCTTCTTGAGCAGATCCTCGAGCGCCTTGTTGAGCTCCACCATCGTTTCGGCCGCGGTGTTCTTGAGCTTCTCGGCGGTCTTCGCTCCGACGCCCTCGATCTCGACGAGCTGATCGATCGGCGTGCGGTGCAGCTTCTGCACGGTGAGGATGCCTGCTCCCTTGAGCTTCTGCGCCATTCTCGCCGTCACGCCGTACATCTCGGAAATATCCATCTGGAGCTTCTGATCGAGCTTGTCCCGCTTCTCGATCTCCTTGTTGGTGATGAGGTCTATCTTCCAGCCGCTCAGCTTGGAGGCGAGGCGAACGTTCTGCCCCTCCTTGCCGATCGCGAGCGACAGCTGATCGTCCTCGACGATCGCCAGCACGCGGTGATCCGATTCGTTGAACCGCAAGCTGGCGACCTTCGCAGGCGCGAGCGCCTTCGTCAGGAATTCGTTCTGATTCTCGCTCCAGCTCACGATGTCGATCTTCTCGCCGTGGAGCTCGTTGACGACCGCCTGCACGCGCGAACCCTTCATACCGACGCACGAACCGACCGCGTCGACCTTGTCGTTGCGCGAATGGACGCCGATCTTGGACCGGCCGCCCGGTTCGCGCGCGATCGCCTTGATCTCGACGTCCCCGTCGAATATCTCGGGCACTTCCTGCTCGAAGAGCTTGCGGAGGAACAGCTCGCTCGTGCGCGAGAGCGTTATCTGGGGCCCCTTCGCGTTCTTGTCGACCTCGAGGATGATCGCGCGGATCGTATCGCCCTGGTTGTAGCGTTCCTTCTTGATCTGCTCGCGGATCGGGAGATAGGCTTCGGCCCGGCCGAGGTTGATGAGGATGTTGCCGCGGTCGACCTGGCGCACCGTGCCGGAAACGATCGCGCCGACCTTGTCCTTGTATTCGTCGTGGATGCGGTCGCGCTCCGCCTCGCGCACCTTCTGCATGAGAACCTGTTTCGCCGTCTGGACGGCGTTGCGGCCGAACTCGTCGAGCGAGATATAGACCTCGACCTCGCCGCCGACCTTGGCGGACCCGTCGATCTTCTTCGCGTCGGCGGGGAGGAGCTCGGCGAGCGGCTCCGCCACTTCCTCCACGACCCGGTAGGTCCGATAGATCTCGAGCAGGCCCTTCACCTCGTCGAGATGCACCTTGAACTCCGCTTCCTGACCGTACTTGCGTTTCCCGGCGGAGATGAGGCTCTGCTTCACCATTTCAACGAGGGTATTCTTGTCGACCTTCTTCTCGCGGATGATCTGCCCGAAGGCCTCGACGAAACCACCATTCATCTCTCCATGCTCCCTTTTCGGATAATCGATGTATTTTATTTCAGTTCACGGCCAAAGTCAAAACCTTTTACCGGCTCCCCTTCCGCGACGCGGCCGCCGGCAGTTCTCCGGTTCCGGCAAGCCCTGATCGGCGGGATGCAGGTTCGCCTTGACGATCCGCGCGTAGGGGATATCCCGATCGATCCCGTCCACGCGCACGGTGACCGCGGTTTCGCTCGAATCCGCGATCGGCCCGATCGCCGTCGCCTTGACGCCCGCCTCGTCGACGTATTCCACGCGGGATCGCTCTCCCCGGAACCGCGCGAAATGCGCCGGTTTCGTGAGCGGCCTCGCGAATCCCGGCGAGGAGATCTCGAGGTTGTACGGCCCGGGAACCGTCTCCGTGGCGTCCAGCACGAGCCCGAGGGCCTTCGTGACCCGGATGCAATCTTCGATAGTCACGGGCGTCTCCGGGCGATCGATGAATATGCGAAGCGCCTTGCGCCTCCCGGAGAAGAAGGCCTCCATCTTGACGAGCTCGTAGCCGAGAACGCCGAGCTCGCGTTCGACGAGCTCATTGAGCTCCTTGCCGGCCTCCATACAACCGTCCCGCGCGTAAAAAACAAAAGTGGGGCATCCCGCGCCCCACACACTGCCCAATAGTTAGCGGAAGAAAGGGGAAAAAGCAAGAAGAATATTGACCTACCGCTCTTCCCAGACGTAGCGGACGAGCACGCTCCCGACGGCCGCAAGACTCTCGCCCGAGCATTTATCGGGCGTGTCGGCGAGCGTGTGCCAGTGCGGATACTCGAAGTCGATGAGATCGATCGCCGGAACGCCGGCCTGGATGAAGGGAAGGTGGTCGTCGATGATCGACGGACCCTGCGATTGCACGAAGTTGGGAACGCGGAGCGCCCGCGCGATCCCGAATATCCGGGCGCAGAGCGCCGGCGAAGCGGCCGCGGAGAATCCCTCGACGGGGATGCGCGAATCGCGCTCCCCGACCATATCGATCACGATCGCAGCGGCGGGGGCGCGGCCGCCGAGACTCTTCGCGTAGCGGCGCGATCCAAGTAAATAGTCCGCCGTGTTCCCCTCTTCGCCCCAATCCTCGCCGTCGAAGAAAACCAGATCGACGCCGACGGACGGCTTCGAGACGGCGAGCAGGCGCGCGAGCTCGAGCAGAACGGCGACCCCGCTCCCCCCGTCGTTGGCGCCGAGGATCGGACGGGCGCGACTGGCGCGATCCGGGTCGCGATCGGCCCGCGGCCGCGTGTCGTAATGGGCGCCGAGGAGAATCCGCTTCCGGGCCTCCGGGCGGTACGAGCCGACGATGTTCACGAGACGGAGCGTGTCGCCCGTCGTGAGGACCGCCTCGAACGGCTGCTGCGTCACGCTCGCGCCGAACGCGGCGAGCTTTTCGAGCAGATATCGCCGGATCTCGGCGTGTCCGGGCGACCCCGGATACCGCGGCCCCATGTCGCACTGCTCCCGCAGGAAAACGTACGCGGAAGCGCCGTCGAACGCCGGGGGTTCGCTCCGCGCGCATCCGGCGCATTGAATCGCCGCGATGCACGCCGCGGCGAGAATCACGAGTATCCGCATGGTATCTCCTCAGAATCTGAATTCCGCGCTCACGCGGACGTCGACCATCTGGCGCACCTGCCCCAGCCTTCCGCCCGACGTCCTCTGGTAATCGACCCCGGCCGCGCCGTTCACGCTGTCGCTGAAACGGTACGAGACATTCGGCGCTATCGAGAGCACCGACGATGCGGGATCGAGCTGCGTCGAACTCCTGCTGAACTGGAGGTTGAGCCCGGTCGTCAGCGCGCTCTTGAAGCTGATCTTCTTCCTGTTCAGAAACGGGAGCGGAATACCGAAGCCCCGGTTTCCCTCGATATTGTACTTCAGGGCGACGACTGCCGTCCAGCTTCGCGTCCAGAGCTCCTGCTCGTTCCGCACGCGCGTCTGCTTGTTGTAGTTGAAGCTCAGGTTGCTCGAGAGCTTGTTCTTCCACTCGAGGTTCCAGTTGGGGGTCACCGAATAGGCGTTCTCCTGCCCGCTCTGGTTCTCGCTCCTTCTCCGCTCGAAGTTGAGCGTAAAGGTGCTCTGGTTGATGAGGCGGTTCAGGAACCGGTATTTCTCCATCCCCCTCCAGTCGAGCGTGAGCGACGGCCACGTCGAGCGGCTGCTCTTCGTTCTTCTTCCGCTCTGTTCGTCCTGCCCCAGGTCGAACCTCGCCTTCGCCTCGACTCCGATATTCGAAGTGATCCCGATCGACGATCGCAGATCGAGGTTGATATTGTTCGTCGCCCTGAGCGGGGAGTTGTCCTCGACGGAATCCGCGGAGCTCGGAACGCCCGCCCGGTCGGTGAAGCCGAGCTGGTACCACAGGTCGGCGCGCTCGTAGATCCGCTCGTAGGAGCTGCGGCGATCGAGGTTGATATTGGCGTTGAGGGGCTCGATCGAACCGAGGAGCCGCACGAGCCTCTTGACCGGCATGAGCGGATCGCGTTTCCGGACCGCGGTCGTATCGGTCCGCGCCGCGGCCGTGTCGCCCTTCGCCAGGCCGATCGTATCCGCCGCTGCCGACGACGTCGTATCCCCCGCCGCGCGGCGCATCCCGAGGTTCTTGAGCCCTCCCGCCGGCGATCCCGGGACCGGCTGGCCGGGCGGAACGGCGCCGGAGCCGGCCGGGCCTTCGCCTTCGTCCTCGAGCTGGGCGACCTTGCCCGCGTCCTCGCTCTTCAGATTTCGCTCTGCCTCCCTTCTCTCCTCCATCTGCCGCATGGCCTCATCGGCGTTCATCGGCCCCGACCGGGACGAGGCGTAGCTCCGCGCCCGGCGCGCCGGCTGCCCTCCTTTTTCGACGAGATGCGTCTTCTCTCCGAGAAACGTGATATACCGCCCGGCGTCCACCGTGAAGGCGAACGTCATCTCGCGCTGGTTGTTTATGTATCGCGTTCCGAAGGGATCGTCCCCCTGGCGTTTGCTCGGGGTCAGATCTTCCGCGTATCTGCTCTTGAAGTCGAAGCGCGGATTGAATTCGGAGAGGATGGGGGTCTGGGGGCTCGGCTGGTAATTGAAGCTGAGATTGTGGCCGAAATTCGTTTCCACGCCGATGGGCACCCCGTGGAAGCTGTGATCGACGCCGAGATCCCGTTGTTCGCTCGCGTTGAACGTGATCTTCACCGCGTCGAATGGCTCGTAGAGCGTGTTGATCGCGTTGGTCCATCTCGCGTCATAGAAAAAGGGACGCCTGACGAACTCGCCGCCGGTGCTCCGCGTGTACTCGTCCTTCGTCTGGCGGTTCGCCCCCGTTTCGTACGACACGTTCGTGAGCCAGTAGCGCCATTTGATGCCCTTGAAAAGGCCGAGCTCGCGCTTGTCCCTGAACTGGACCTGATAGCTGAGATTGCCGCTCATCGTGCGGACGGTGTCGCGTCTCGTCGGCGAGTAGTTGTACCGCTTCGAGTAGCTGAATCCGGTCCTCAGGTTGTCGAACAGATTCCGCATGATGACGTTGGAAGAGCCGCGCCTGCTCATCGACACGTTGAAGCCGTAGCTCCCCGAGATGGTCTTCAGGCTATCGCGCACGGCGGCGTCCGCGATCTCGACGTCGCTGTTGATCATGTATTTCGGCAGCATGTCCGTCGAGTTGTACTGAAAGGTCACGGGGAGATTGAAGCGCGCGGTCGGAACGAGATGGTTGATTTCCGTTTTCGCGTTCAGGTTCAGGCCGCTGTTCGTCATGCCGCTTCCGCGGCTCTGGCGCAGAGAACGAAACTCGGGTCCCGTCCGCGTCCAGCTCGCGTTCGCCTGGAGGATTCCCGCAAAATCGGCTCCGATCCTCACGTTCTCCGCGTGGTCGATGTCCGTCCGCACTTCCGTGAGCCTGAGATCGTCGAACCAGATCTCCCCCGCGTCGATCGTCCGGTCCATCCGGTTCCGGATACCGACGTAGAGAAACCGGACATTGAAGAGGGTCGGGTCGCCGCGCAGCGTGGCGCTGTAGAGGCGCGACGGATCGAGCGCGTCGCCGATCTGCTTCGTGACGATGTTTTCGGTCGAGCCGATCTTGAGATTCGTGAGGTCGCTCAGGTTGACGTTCACCAGGAACCACCGGCGGGAATCGAGCGTATCGAACGGTATCTCGATCTCGTAATAGTTCAGGCTGTCGTATGCGATCTGAAGATAGAAATCGACGTTATCGACGGCGTAGTTGGGATTCACGAAGAACTGCAGCGCGCGGTACTGCTGATAATTCTGCCCCTGCCCGAAGAAGCGTTTCACGGCGCGGAACGATGTCCCGCCCGCGAAATTCTCGAAGTTGAGACGGAGCGATCCTTCCTTGATCTGGATGCCCTCTTCCTCCTGAATCACGTACGGGGGCCGATACTGGCTCGCGTTGTCCTTGTTGTTGATGGCGCCGAGGACGAGCCTCTGCCCGGGAGCCGCGCCGCTCGAATCGAGACTGTCGGCGAGGTTCCTGATGCCGTTGAATTCCCATCGGCTCCCGACGAACTGGAGCTCGGCGAGCTCGACGAGGCGGGCGTCGGAGAACGCCTGGAGTGAATCGGCCCCTTCCATCCAGATCCGCATATGCTGGATGGCGTCGAGACGGGGCTCCGTCCCGTACACGAGCGCCTTCGCGAGGTCGATGCGGTACTTCCGCCAGGCCTTGCGCGGATTCAGCGTCTTGTCGGGATCGTTCCAGTATGACGAGTACACGTCTTTGGGAAAATCGCGCTGGACGTCGATCTCGGCGGAATCGGCAAGGTTGAAGCTCACCGTATAGTACGTATTCACCTTGTCGAGGTAACCGTTGCTGTTGAGATCCTCGGAATCCTGCATTTGGTTCCCGATGCGGCAGTTGATGCCCCGGTAGGAACTCTCGTTCGGGACCCACCAGGTGGCGGCGTCCTCGAACTTGGTCGGATAGGAGCACGCGTCGCCCTCGAAGCCCGTGTCCTCGTATATGGTCCAGCCGTAGGGGATCTTGTCCTCGTTGTCGAGCGCGTCTTCGGCGGGCCGGTAGTAATCCTCGTCGATCCGCCCGAAATCGATGTGCATCGTGCCGCCCCGCGGAGTGGAGTCGGCCGGATCGAAGGCGAAATCGTTCACCCAGATCTCGAGGTATTGCGCCGTCGAGAGATCGAGCCCGCCGCCCGGAAAGCCGGTCATGATGCCGCACCACTGCCCGGGCTGGGGGCTGATCGCACTGAGAAAAAGCGAGCTCACGCTGGAATTCTCGCGCTCGTCGAGACCGGGATTGAGATCGCGCCTGCTCGTGATGAAATACTCCTGCTTTTCCGTCCTCGCCGCGTTGTACCAGCGGAAATCGGCCTCCGTTTCAGGGCCGTGCAGCGACTCGATCCCTCCGACGAGCTTGTACGCCGGGCTGGCCGGGGACCAGGTCCTCCGCAGCATGTTCACCACGCTCGTCTCCTCGATTCCCTCCATGTCGTCGACGTTCGCGTTCCCCTTCACGTTCGGATTGGGCATGCTGACCGCGATTTCGCCGCCGAGGTTCAAGGTGCTCTGCGCGTTCGTGTCGACGCGCGGGAGAAGATTCGCGGCCGCCGTCATCGCGTTCGGATGAAAGACGAAGCTCCCGTTGAGATCGGCGGCCATCATGCGGCTCGGCTCCTCCCCGAGGCGGGGAAGATACTTCGGTGAGCCCATGGAGCTGTAGAGGAACGTCCCGTTGATGCGCGAATTCTGCGAGAGGTTGAGGTTCGCGCTGAAGCCGAGCAGCGAGTTCTTCCCGCCGCCGACGAGCGGCTTGTGCTGATAGTCGATGTTGACCTTCGAGTCGGGGAGAATGTTCGTCTTCAGAATCACCGTTCCGCTCGTGTAGTCGATCGTGTAATCGGCGTCGCGCGCGAGCCTCGTCCCGTCGACGGTGACCGTCTCGCTCCCCTCGATGATGTCGTAGGCGGAGAGCTGAAACACGCGCTGCCCGCTCGAGGATTCGATGACGATCACGTAATGATGGTTTTCATCCTTGACCTTCTGCGTCAACGCCTCGGCGTAGAGCCCCTCGTCGAGGTCGAGCGAATCGATGGAAAAGCTCACCTCCCGCGGATCGCTCGGGTCGTTGAGAAACGAATCGAGAACCGCCGGCGGAGGATTGAACGGCTCGTACCACGGGAACATGAGGTAGCCGCGCTCGTAGTCGATGACGCCGAGCGTGTTGTCGACGAGATCGTCCTTTCCTTTCACTCCCGTGCTGTTGACGACGCGGTCGAGCCCGAAGATCCTGAGGTAGCTGAGGTTCGATTTCGGGTGGATGTTGTTGTTGGGATCCTTCGACGTGTCCTCGATGCGTATCCTGAGCGAGCTCGGATCGATCTGGCTCGAACCGAGAGAATAGACGTTGCGCATCATCACGTTCCAGGTCGGATCGGTTGCGCGCTGACCCGTCGATTCGCTCTTCAGCAGGCAGAGAACCTTGCCGACAAAACCGGTCTGGACGCTGGCCGCGGGCTTGTACGCCACCGTATTGTCCCCGATGTAGTTGCCCACGTAGAACTCCTCGCCGGTGACCACGTTCCGCGCCCGATAGCGCACGACGAGCCGGCGCGTCTCCTCGAGGGGCCTCGAAAGCTCGATGCCGATGTAGCGCACTTCGTTCTCGCCGGCGGCGTAGCTGCGAATGAGAGAGAAATCGCCGTCCTCCATGAAGAGCTGCTTGTATCTGCCGTAGTACGGCGTTCCCAGGCTGTCGTCGGGAGAAAGCGACGCGCCGTTCCATATCTGGAATCTTCTGTTGTCGGCGTCGACGAATCCGTTGCCCGGGTATTCGAAATCGCTCTGCGGCACCTGCGGCTCGAGCGAGACGAATACTTCGATTTCATCGTTGTCCGGCCCGCCGATAACGGGGAAGATGGTCCCGAATCCCGCCTGGATGGAGTCGGGGTCGAAGCTTCTTCCGGGATTCTCGAAGAAGAAGAACTGCCTCTGAAGAAAATCGTAATCGCTGATCGGTATCGTGCTGACCTGGCCCCCCGCCGTCGTGTAGGATCCCGTGGCGGTCTCCCCTTCCTCCTTGCTCGCGATGACGGTGACGTCGAGCGGCCCCGCCTTCGCCACCGCCTTCACGCCGAAAAGACCTTTCGCCGCGCCCGAATAGCTGACGAGCTGGGCGCCGGAGAGGCTGAGGTCCGTATCACCCATCTCGATGAGCTGGATGACGTCGTCGTCGAAGCCCTTGTAGTTGATCCGCACGCGGTTCGTCGATTGCGCTCCCGCCCCGGCGCTCGCATGCTGGATCTCGACGTTGATCTTCTCCCCGATGGTCCCGCGAAGGTTCACGTTGAGCTCCTGCTCCATGTTGAGATCGGGGAATTTCTCCTGCCGCACCTGCCCCTCGGTCTGGGGACAGTTCGCGCACCAGTCCGAGCGTCCCGATATCGCGATCTTCTCGCTGCCCTGCACGGTGAGATTGGTTTCCTGCCCCCTGCCGATGATCTGCTCGAGACGCTTCGGCAGGGCGATCGGGATGGTTAAGGAAAGGAGTCCCTTGCCCGCTTTATCGACCCGTTCCTTATGGAGGTTGAATTTAACGTCCTCGATCCAGACGTTCCTCGCCGAGGCCGTCTTGATCTCGGCGAGACGGTCGTCGAAACGCTCGATCGACAGCTCGAACCCCGGCATGGACATGTCGCGCGGCGCGGAGTAGTAAAAGAGGTCCTTGCGCTCCACTTTTCGCATGAAGAAATATTGAGCCGGAACGCGGAAGCGATAGATGAGCCCCGTCTCCTCGTCGTACTCGACGTACTGCGGCCTGAGATCGAACCGGCTCTCGAGAAATGCGGGATAGAGGAAGGTTTCGACCGAATCCCCCTTCGTGCTGACCCCGCCGAGCAGGACGTAGCCCGGCGGGAGCTCTCCCCGCTCCGCGATGTAATACCGCGTCTCGGACAGCTCGATCATGCGGAGGAGGTCGATCTCGAGCGTTTGCGCGGGGAGGGAAGCCGGAAGGAACGCCGCCGCGGCGCACAGGACGCATACGATTCCCGGCAGAGGGAATGAAAGAGCCCGGGATTTCGACGCGCGTTTCGAGGCAGTCAATTTCATCCACCTGCGCCGCGGTCGCCGCATCGCCCCGATGTGCGCCGCGAGGGAGAAAAGGCTGTTATCGCCGAAGCGCGATATGTTACATTAGGCATTACGTTCAATCGATCCTTCAGGGGCGAGACGCCGAACAGGACACACGCCGGTGTCCCGGAAAAGAGACAGAAATGGCGCTCTTTGTCCACAAATTAATACACGCACACTATTCTCCCGACCTTCCTGCAGGGAGCGAAAGAAGGGAGGACAGGGTGCCGGAATTCGCTATTCCCGCTCTCCGGGATAATCGCCGCGGCGAAGACGCCCGGGCTTCCCGCGCGGGGCATCAATCTTGCTCTCGTTCCTCCGGTGAAAGACGCTTAAGCCTATGAGAAATAGAATACTCGACCGCTACATTCTCGCGAACCATATCGGCCCCTATTGCTTCAGCCTTGCGATCATCACCTTCATATTCGTCATGGATTTCATCATTCGATGGCTCGACAAGTTCATAGGAAAAGGGGTCGGCGTCCTCACCATTTTCGAGTTTTTCTTCCTCAGTCTCGGGCACATGTTCGCATTAATTATACCAATGGCGGTGATGCCCGCGACCCTCATGGGGTTCGGACAACTTGCCGCGGATAACGAAGTTACCGCGATGAAATCGAGCGGCGTCTCGCTCTACCGGATGATTCTGCCCGTTCTCGCCGCGACCGCGGCGCTGACGCTCGGGCTCGTCTTCTACTTCAACATGCTGCTCCCCGAGAGCAATCACCGGCTCATGAACCTCATGCTCGATATCGGCCGCATGAAGCCGACGCTCCAGATCAAGGAAAACATGTTCTCGGACGCGCTCGCCGGATACACGATCCTTGTGCGGGAAAAGAACGACAAGACGGGCGAGATCAAGGGCGTCCAGATATTCGAGGTCAAGGGGGGCCTGCCGAGATCGATCATCGCGACCGGCGGGCGCATGATCTATCGCGAAAGCGAGAGCGTCCTGCGCTTCGAGCTCGACGACGGGGAGATCCACGAGATGCCCGATCAGGCGGACATCAAGACGTATCGCCGGACGTTCTTCAAGCATTTCACGCTCAACATCCAGGATACGGAGCGGACGCTCAAACGCTCCGACCGCACGCACCGGAACGACCGGGAGATGACGGTGGGGATGATGCGCGCGAAGATCCTCGAATACGCGGGAACGAGCGCCTCGACGCGCGCGCACATGAATCAGGTCGCGCTCGATTTTCTCGTCGGCGCCTTCGCCCGCGTGATCGGCGACGCGCGCGCCCTTTCCCCCGCCGCCTCCGTGCCGCCCCGGCCTCCCGAACCCGGCGCGGCGAGAGCGGTGCCGAGGGTCGAAAGCGACGCGGAGCAGATCCTGCAGATACTCGAGACGCAGACCT
>JBFYZM010000290.1:0-2659 GCA_041309505.1 Candidatus Krumholzibacteriota bacterium | reverse complement strand
AAGAAAGTGGACCGCCGGGGAATCGAACCCCAAACCTACTGATTAAGAGTCAGTTGCTCTACCAGTTGAGCTAGCGGTCCATAACGGGTTTGATTTTCAGGACGTCCGAATATAGAACGCCGGGGCCGATATTTCAAGGAAAATCAACCCCGGCGGAACCTGATCGTGGGGAAGGGGCATCGCGCCCCGCCGGCGCTCCGCCGCCCGAGCCGGCGATTCGGAACGCCCGTCTATCTCACGCGCTCATCAAAACGGCAGATCGCTGTCCTCTTCGGCGCCGGCGCCGGGAGCCGCGTCATGGCCCGCTCCTGCCGCGGGGGCGTCGACGACTTCCGCCGGCGCGTCGGGCTGGGCGTCGTCGCCTGCGAACCCGCCTTCGCCGCGGCTGCCGAGCATCACCATATTGTTCGCGACGATCTCCGTCGTGTAGCGCTTGTCGCCGCCCTTGTCTTCCCATTCGCGCGTCTGCAGACGTCCCTCGATGTAGACCTGCCGTCCCTTCTTGAGGTACTGATTGCAGATCTCGGCGAGACGCCCGAAGACGACGACGCGGTGCCATTCGGTGCGCTTGGTCTTTTCCCCTTCGCGATTCGAGAAAACTTCCGTCGTCGCGAGCCGCAGGTTCGATACCGCGGTCCCGCTCGGCGTATGGCGAAGATCGGGATCGGCGCCCAGATTGCCTATGAGAATCACCTTGTTGACACCACTCATCACCGCACCTCCTGCACTAAAAATAAGTGAACCCTTGCCCCGCCATCCACCGCGCCTCCACGTCAGGTTCGTTTCTCATTTTAGCCGATCCGCGGCAAAGGTCAAGGGCGAATTGCTGGCGCGCGGGCGTGCCCCGCGCGCACCGAGGGGCCCGTCGATATTCGTTTTGGGTTGACTTGGAGCCCTGCGCCGGGCCATTATATAGGCACTCTCCCGAAGCTCTCGCTTCCGATCCGTTCACCCCGAGAAGGAGGAAATCATGCCCACCATAAAAGTCGGCGACAAGGCCCCCGATTTCGATCTCCCCGTCGCGATGGACAAAACGTGGAAGCTTTCCGAGAACGTCGGAAAGCAGAACATCGTGGTTCTCTTTTTCCCGCTCGCCTTCAGCTCAAACTGCCACCAGGAGATGTGCTCTTTCCGTGACGGCTTCCGCGAGTTCAAGAGCCTCGACGCCATGGTCGTCGGCATCAGCATCGACAGCCCCATCGTCCTCAACAAGTGGAAAGAGGAGCTCCAGCTCCCGTTCGCGCTTCTCAGCGACTTCAACAAGACCGTCTCTCCGGCCTACGGCGCGTTCTACGAGAAGCTCGGTCCTTTGAAAGGCGTCGCGAAGCGCTCGGCGTTTGTCATCGACAAGAAGGGGATCATTCGCTACGCGTCGGTGTCCGAAGACGCGAGCGTCTTGCCCGATATCGTCGCGATACAGAAGGTGCTCAACACGTTGAAGTGACGTTCGGGTCGGAGCGGGCGCGGGCCGAAGCGATCATTGAAGAGCGCCGGCCATGGGCCGGTGCAGCGCGCGTGTGAAGGGCAGGCTCTTTTCTCCGCAGAGATCGGCCGGGAAGTGGAGAAAAAGCCTGCCTTCCTCGTCCATATCTCCCCGCACCTGAAAGGTGCACGTGTCTCTGCCGCTGATCCACGAGAGCGCATCGAAGCGGAGCGCGTTGTCGCGCCAGACGCCCTTCGCCTCGAACCGCATGTGCGCCGGGACGAGCTCGTCGCCGGCAGGGGATTTCGTGGAGATGAGCTCGAGCGCGAAGGTATCTCCCTTTTGCTCGATTGCGTAAATCGACTTCGAAATCTGCCGGTCCGCGCTCTGGATGTCGCTGTGCCACTCGCCGGCGAGATCGTTCTTCGGGGACGGCTTCTGAGGCGCGCTCTGCTTCTTGTCGCCGCAGGAGAGATGCAGACTGAGGCCGAGAACGAGCAGGCAGGGAAGCAGCTTCAGGCTGAGGGATTTGCTCGAAAGCCGATGTGTCAATTCGAGCCTCCGGGGCGCCCGAACGCCGCTGCTGACAGCGTCTGCCGGGGCCGCGGCCGTGAATATTCGCCACAAATAAAAATGGGGTGGACGACGGGACTTGAACCCGCGACCACTGGATCCACAATCCAGGGCTCTACCAAGCTGAGCTACGTCCACCGCAAGCTGCACTAATTCTATTCTGCGACAGGCGGTTCCGCAAGGGAAAAGCATGTTCGACGGAAAGGGGCCGGGTTGAGATCCCCGGCCCCTCGAATTTTTCTCGCGCCTGGCAGGACTCGAACCTGCAGCCAACGGATTAGAAATCCGTTGCTCTATCCTTTGAGCTACAGGCGCATGACGTCTATATAAATAGCGGGGGGAGAAGCCGTTGTCCAGAGTTTCCTTGTGCGGGCGGCGACGAACGAAGATCTCCGCGCGGTGCTGAGAAATCCTCCATCCGGACGGAAAACCTCCGACAATCTGGGGAATTTGACGCGACTTTTCCGATTGCGGCGTCGATAAGAGTTTATGCGCTCGACTTTGAACGCGAACCGGCGCAACGCCTTACGTGAAATATGTGATCTCCGGCCACGAGGCAGCACGGAATATGCAAATGCACCTGGGGGAATCCCCGATCATGTGCTCTCTGGATTCGCCAGGAGGCTGCTTTGCGCCGGAGACTTTGCTTTTCATTCATGATCT
>JBFYZM010000289.1:0-17480 GCA_041309505.1 Candidatus Krumholzibacteriota bacterium | reverse complement strand
CAGAACGCGCGCGGCTTCGATGAGCGCCGCGACTCCCGTCGCGTTGTCGTCGGCGCCCGGCGCGGGCCATGTCCGCCAATTCGCTTCCCAGCCCGGCGTTCGCAGGCCGATCGCGTCGTAGTGCGCCGTCACGAGAAAAACCCCCGTCACTGCTCCGCTTCCCTTGACGCGCGCCATCAGATTCTCGGCCGTGTACGAGCTGTCGATCAGAACTATCGATTTGGAGGTGCTGTCTATCGGGAAGGAGAATCTCTCGACGACGGCGTCCGTATACCTCGCGAGGCGCGCCGCGAGGGAATCGGCCACGAGATGCAGCGGCCCCTCCCTCAGCACGAATCGAGTCCTCGGTTCGCCCGTCGCGGGATCGATCGAAAGGAACCGTACCGTCGATTCGAGCGAATCGCGCTCCACGGCCGCCCATGCGGATGCCCGCGATTCTCCGCGCGGCGTCTCCGAAACGCCACGCGCATGCGGGGGAGCTCCGTTACCCGCATCGGACAGCGAACCGACCGCAAGCGCGGAAACGAGCAGCACAAGCCAGGATGCGTTCACGAAAGCCCTTCCCGCGAATCGTCAGGCATAAAAAAGATGGCGCGCCCGAGAGGATTCGAACCTCCGACACCCAGCTCCGGAGGCTGGTGCTCTATCCAGCTGAGCTACGGGCGCTCCTGACCGTTATCGAGAAGCTCCTCCGCAAGTTCCTCGCGGAGCTTACCCTTGCCGCCGAGCATCCGCGCGATTTCGGCGACGCGTTCGCGTCCCTCGATGACCCGCGCCGAGGCGATCGTCCGCTCTCCCTTCACCTGCTTCTCGACCCGGATATGGTGAACGGCCTGAGCGGCCACCTGCGGCAGGTGGGTAATACAAATGATCTGATATCTTCGCGAGAGCTCCGTGAGCCGTGCGGCGACGACCCCGCCGAGGTCGGCTCCGAGCCCCGTGTCTATCTCGTCGAATATGAGAGTCGAGATTCGCTTCTCCTCGACCTCGAGTTTCTTCAGAACGAGCGTGATTCTCGAGAGCTCCCCGCCCGAAACGATCTCCGCCAGCGGGTGAATCTCCTCGCCGACGTTTGTCCGGATCCCGAATTCAACGCGATCCCAACCCCTCGGCGATAAATGTATTTCATGATCCGTGTCTTGGAAAGCCTTATTTTCGATGCGCTCCACTTTGGTCTGGAAGAGCGCACCCTTCATCCCGAGCTTCTCGAGCTCGCCGGTCACATGCCTGTCGAGGCGCTCGGCACTCTTTTCGCGCCTGCGGCTCAATTCCTGCAGCATCGGGACGAGAATGCGCCTCGCGTTCTCACGCTCCCGTTTCGCGCCGGCGATCGCCGTCGAGCCCTCCGTGAGCGATTCGAGAATCCCCTTGATCTCGTCCCTTTTCGAGACGAGCGCGGCGCACTCGAGCCCGTATTTCCTGCACGCGCGCTGGATTCCGGCGAGTCGCTGCTGAAGGCTCTCGATATCCTCGGACGCGTCCTCCGCGTCGGTGAGCGAGCGGCTGATCGCGCGCGCGATTTCCTGCGCCGATATCCGCGCGGCCGTGAGCGTCTCGGCCCAGCTCCCCCATGACGCGTCGATGCCGGTTATCGATTCGAGGGATTTCGCGGCCCGACTGAGCCTGTCGGTGGCCGAGCCTTCATCCCCCTCGAGAGAACGGCGCGCTTCCTCGAGCGCGGAAATGTATTTTTGCTTGTTCTCGAGCTGCTTGATTTTCGATTCGAGCCGGCGATCGAGATCGTGCTCGATCTTGAGCTCCTCGAGTTCCGCGAGCTGGAACCGGAGATAGTCCTCCCGACGGCGGTGCTCCTCCGCTTCGGCGACGAGACGCGCGAGACGTTCCGATACTTCCATGAAATCGGCTATCGCCGCCATCGAACGATCGAGCAGCTCGCCGTAATCGCCCCACGCGTCGAGAAACAGAATATGGCTCGCCTGATCGAGGAATTCCTGCTGCCGATGCTGCCCGTGGAGCTCGATGAGGGCGCGCGCCGTTTCCTGCGACGACGCCACGGTGGAAAGCAGGCCGTTGATCCACATCCGGTTCCGGCCGTCGGTCGCGAGCTCCCGCCGCAGGGAAAGCTCCGTCTCCCCCTTCGACAGGCCGAGCCGCTCGCGCAGCGGCCAGCCGTCGTCGACGGAAAAGATCCCTTCGACCGTCAGATTCTCCGCGCCTTTCCTGATAAGCGTTTTTTTCGCGCGCGCGCCGGAAAGAAGATCGACCGCCGCGAGGATGATCGATTTCCCCGCCCCCGTCGATCCGGTCATTACGTTGAGCCCCTCGGTGAAATGAATCGTCGCGTCCTCGACGATCGCCAGATTCCGAATCCGGATCTCCCTGAGCATCCCCAACCTCCCCCGGTCAATGATCCTGACGAAGCACCCCGCCCCATTTCAGTTTTCGCCGCACGATATCGTAGAAGCTGTACCCGTCGGTGACGATGAGCTTCGTCCCGACGGAATGTCTGCTGAACACCAGCGTATCGCCCATCCCCACGACGCAGGATTGCTGACCGTCGATCGTGAGAAGGGTCTCCGGCGCCTCCTCCATGATCGCGACGGAAAGCGTCTCCCGGGCGCTCACGACGATCGGCCGCACGGAAAGGGAGTGCGGACAGAGCGGCGTGACGACGAACGCCTCGACGCTCGTCGGGTTCACGATGGGGCCGCCGGCCGCGAGCGAATAGGCGGTCGATCCGGTCGGCGTCGCCACGATAACGCCGTCGGCCAGATACTCGCCGAGCATGGCTCCGTCGATCGTCGTCTCGAGATGGAGAACGCGCGATACACCGACGCCGTGCACAACCGCGTCGTTGAGCGCCGAGAATCTTCGCGGCGCTCCCCCGCTTCCCTCGCACATGACGGAGAGCCGCAGTCGATCCTGAATCGCAAAGCGCCCCGCGAACAGATCTCCGATCGCGCGCCGCGGATCGTCCTCCGCGAGAAATCCCAGACTGCGAATTTTTATGCCGAGAAGCGGTATCCCTTCATCGGCCACCAGGCGGGCGGCCATGAGAAGCGTGCCGTCTCCCCCGAGCGCGAGCACCGCGTCGCATCCGGTCAGCGTTTCGACCCGCCGCATGGCGCCCGCCGGCGCGAGGTTCGCCGATTCCTCGAACCCGCGCACCTCGACGCTTTTCGGAACGAGCCCGAGCACCTCCCTCACGACGTCCCGGATCTCCTTTTTTCTCGCGTTCGCCACAAGTCCCAGTCTCGAAATCTTCATCAACTTCCTCCCTGATCCGTTCTCGAGCGCGAACCGGCGTATCGGGCGACCTCCGCCGCGACGGCTTTCGCGGACATGCCGAACTCTTCGAGAAGATCGTCCCGCTTCCCGTGCGGCACGAAACGATCCGGCAACCCGATTTTCACGACGCGCGTCCCCGGCGCTCGCTCCGCGTAGAATTCGAGGATCGCGTCGCCGAATCCGCCGGCGCGCGCGTTTTCCTCGAGCGCCACGACGACCCCCGAATTCTCCCCCGCGAGCGACATCAGGAGATCGGAATCGAGCGGTTTGACGAATTTCGCGTCGATCACCGATGTCGCGATCCCCGAATGCGAAAGAATCTCCGACGCCGCCAGCGCCGTCGTCACCATCGACCCTACCGCGACGATCGCGGCGTCGGCGCCGCGACGCAGCACCTCTCCCTTTCCGATCGGCGCGGCGATCCGCTCCGGAGAAACCGGCCCCGGCGCCGCAGCCCCGCGGGGAAACCGGATCGCGATCGGGCCGGCGTCGTAATCGAGCGCGGTGAGCAGCATGCGCCGGAGCTCCTCGCCGTCCCGGGGCGCCATGACAACCATTCCCGGAACGAGGCGCAGGTAGCTCAGATCAAAGGCGCCATGGTGCGTCGGCCCGTCCTCGCCCACGAGTCCCGCGCGATCGAGGATGAAACGAACGCCGAGGCGCTGCAACGCCACGTCGTGGATGATCTGATCGAAACCGCGCTGGAGAAATGTGGAATAGACGGCGACAAACGGCTTGAGGCCGGATCGCGCGAGCCCCGCCGCGAACGTCACGGCATGCTGCTCGGCGATTCCGACGTCGAAAAACCGGTCGGGAAACGCCCGCGCGAACGGTGTGAGCCCCGTCCCCTCCGTCATCGCGGCGGTGATCGCGACAACCTTCAAGTCCTTCGCGGCGAGATCGACGAGCGCTTCGCCGAATATCTCGCTGTACGTCGAACGAGTCCCGTTGCTTTTCGAATTTCCCGTGGCTTTGTAGAAGCTCCCGATGCCGTGGAACTTCTCCGCATTCTCCTCGGCGAAGCAATACCCCTTTCCCTTTCTCGTCATGACGTGAACGAGAACGGGGCCGGGAACGTCGCGGATCTGGGTGAAGGCCGAAACGAGCTGCCCCAGATCGTGTCCGTCGAACGGGCCGAAGTAGCGGAACCCGAGCTCCTCGAAGAGAATGGTGGGAACAATGAGGTTCTTGATGCTCTCCTTCATGCGGCGGGCGACCTTGCGCGCCTTGAGACCGTACCGCGGCACTTTCCCGAGGAGTTCCCACACGTCCGCTTCGAGCTGGAGGTAGACCTTCTTCGTCGTGATTCTCGTCAGATACCGGGCGAGCGCGCCGACGTTCTTCGAGATCGACATTTCGTTGTCGTTGAGGATGATGATGAATCGATTTTTCTTGAGGTGTCCCGCCTGGTTGATCCCTTCGAACGAAAGCCCCCCCGATATCGCGCCGTCGCCGACAACCGAGATGACGTACCGATCGTCGCCGAGGAGATCGCGCGCCACAGCGATCCCCAGTGCCGCGGAAATGGACGTGCTCGCGTGTCCGACGCCGAACGCATCGTGCTCGCTCTCGGCCGTATTCGGGAATCCGCTGATCCCTCCCCGCGCCCGCAGGCTCCTGAAAGCCTCCTTTCGTCCGGTCAGGATCTTGTGGGCGTAGCTCTGATGCCCCACGTCCCAAAGAATCCTGTCCCGAGGCGAATCGAAAACGTAATGGAGAGCGAGCGCGATCTCGACGGCCCCGAGGCTCGACGCCAGGTGTCCGCCCCGCACGGATACGACTTCGATGATGTATTGACGGAGCTCCTCGCTCAGGGCGCCGAGTTCCTCGAGCGTAAGCCCCTTGAGATCCCCGGGAGCATGTATCCGATCGAGAAGAGCCATAGACATCGCCCGATCCTAGAGAAGGCCGTAGGCCCCGACGATCCCGAGCACCGTTCCCGCACAAACGTCGAGAGGCCTGAAACGGAGCGTTCGCAACGCCCTGTCCTCCGTGATATCCTGATAGCTTTCGTTGCTCGAGATGATCCTGTTGAGAACGCTCGTTTGTTTGACCTTTTCGCCTTTAAGCCGCATCGTGTCGTGTATGATGATCGCACCGTACGCGGCGACGACGGAAAAGAGAATCGAGGAAAAACCGTACTTGATCCCGACGCTCATCGAAAGGGAGCTGAAGACGGCCGAATGCAGATTCGGCATCCCGTCCGCCTGCGTCACGGCTTCGAGCCTCAACCTTCTTCCCGCGACGGAGTGCAGAATCAGCTTGATACATTGAACCAGCAGGCCGCATATCACGGGGATGAGGAATATTTCTCGGTATAGCATTTCTTTGAACATATCAGGATGATCGCTCGACGATACGTGAAAATATATGCCGCAGGTAACCGTCGTCGCCCAGGACTTCCATCGCGCGCACTCCGTCGGCGATCAACCTTTCTGCGGTTTCGCGGGACGCGTGCATGCCGAAGCGCGCCGGATAGGTGATCTTCTTCCTTTTCTCGTCCTTTCGCAAGGCTTTTCCCGCCTTCTCCGCGTTTCCCTCGAGATCGAGGATGTCGTCGATGATCTGGAACGCGAATCCGGCGGAGCGGCCGATCTCGTGCATTTCCGCGATTCTTCTTTGTTCCGCGCCCGCGAGCGCCGCCCCGATCGAGAGGGAAGCTGCGATGAGCTCCGCCGTCTTGCGGGAATGGATGAAGCGCACACGCTCCTCCGTCGGTTCCTCCCCTTCCCCTTCGAGATCGGCGACCTGCCCTCCGACGAGCCGGCGGGACCCCGCGGCGCGAGAGAGAATGCGAATCGATTCCAGAACATGCTCGGCGGGAGCGTCGCATCCCGCGAGTATCTCGAACGCGAGCGTCAGAAGCGCGTCTCCCGCGAGGAGAGCGACCGCTTCGCCGTACACCTTGTGACAGGAGGGCTTTCCTCTGCGCAGATCGTCGTTATCGAGAGCCGGGAGATCGTCGTGAATGAGCGTGTAGGCGTGCAGGCATTCGATCGCGCATCCCGCCCGCACGGCCGCCTCGCGGCGGGGATCGCCGCAGAGCCGATGGCCGGCGATGCAGAGAATCGCGCGGAGACGTTTTCCCCCGCCCATCGTCGCGTACCGCATGGCGCCGTGAAGCGACACGGGCTCTTCCCCGGCCCCCGGAAGCAGCCCCGCGAGCATAGCTTCGACCTCGCGGCGGTCGCTCGCGATGCGCACTTCAAAACCGGTCTCTGCCACGCTACTCCTCCCCTTCCGCGCCGGCGATTTCCTCGGTGAGTCGCTTCATCCGCTGCTCCGCTTCGCGGACGATGCCCTTGCAGAGCGTTCCGAGCCTCGTTCCCTCCTCGTACAGCTTCATGCTTTCCTCGAGAGGAACGTCTCCGTCCTCGAGCCGCTTCACGATCTCGTTGAGCCGGCCCAATGCGTCCTCAAAGCTCATTTTTTTCGCCATGGCCTTCCTTTCTTCTTCTCCCGCACCGAGCACAAAACCCCGCCGTCATAGAAGTGAACCGTGAGCTCGTCTCCGCGGGAGATCTTCTCCGCTCGCGGAATCACCCGCACTCCGTCCCCCTCTGTGCAAAACGAGTAGCCTCGTTTGAGCACGCCTCGCGGGTCGAGCCCCGCAAGCGCTCCGAGCTTCCCGGCAACCTCGTTCTTTTTGAGGGACAGCTCTCCGTCAAGCCGCATCATCATGACGCGCAGCGCGTGCACGATCGATCCGGCCGCGAGAGCCATCCTCGCGGATGGGTTTCGCCGACGGAGCCTATCGAGCGTCGATTCAAGCAAAACATGCAATCGTCCCGTGTCCGACATCCGATCGAGCAAACCGTCGATCTCGAGCTCGGCGCGCTCCATCCGGTGCTCGATCGCGGGAAAGGCCGAACTTCTGATCAGATATTCGACGAGATGCCGGCGGTTGACGAGTACGGCGGTTTCGACGCTCGACATTCGCCTGAGCGTATCGCCGAGCTCGCGCCGGACCGCGTCGATGAGGGGTGTGGCGAGCTCGGCGGCGGCGGTCGGAGTCGCCGCGCGCACATCCGCTACGTGATCGGCGACGGTCGTGTCGATTTCGTGCCCTATCCCGGTGATGACCGGATGGGCGGATCCCGCCACGGCTCGCGCGACCTGCTCGCTGTTGAAGCTCCAGAGATCCTCGACGCTCCCTCCCCCACGCGCCAGGATAATCGTATCGATATCCCCGATGCCGTTCGTGACTTCGAAGGCGCACGCGATGGATTGCGCGGATCCGGGGCCCTGCACATCCGCCCGGACATGGACGATTTCCGCAACGGGCCATCTCCGGCGAATCGTATCGACGACGTCCCTTATCACGGCGCCGGTCGGCGACGTGATGACCGCGATCTTCACGGGATAGCGCGGGATCGACCGCTTGCGCCCCGCGGCGGTGAGCCCTTCGTCCATTAGCTTCTTGAGCAGACGCCTGAATTCGAGTTCCACGTCCCCGCGCCCTGCGGGAATGAGATCGGTCGCGATGAGCTGCGTCTGACCCGATCCGCCGAAATGAGAGACGCGTCCGGGAGCGATGACGAGCATTCCGTTCGCGGGAGAGCACGCGACGCGTTCCGCGTACCGGCGGAACAATACGACGTGGATCATGTTCGCGGAGTCGCGAAGGGTGAAATAGGCGTGCCCAGACGTGTGAAGCTTGAAATTCGCGATTTCCCCGATGACGTTCAGGCGCGGAAACTCGGACTCGAGATGCTGTCTGACGGCCTCGCTGATCTCCGTCACCGTGTAGAGATCCCGCCGGGCGTCGCCGAGCGGATCGTTCCCGGAGCTATCCATCATCCCGCACTCCGTGCGCCCATCGTGCGGCCTGGAGCGTGTTTCGCATGAGCATCGCGACGGTCATGGGCCCCACGCCTCCCGGAACGGGCGTGATGAGCGAAACCCTCTGACACGCCGTTTCGAAATCGACGTCCCCCGTGAGACGATACCCCTTTTTCGCGGCGGGGTCGGAAACGCGATTCATCCCCACGTCGATGACCACCGCGCCTTCCCTGATCATGTCTCCGCCTATCGCATGCGCCCTGCCGATGGCGGCGATGAGTATATCGGCTTCCCGCGTCACCGATCCGAGATCGCGCGTCATCGAATGGCATATGGTGACCGTGGCGTTTCCGCTCCCGTGTTTCCGCGAGAGAAGCAGCGCGACGGGCTTTCCGACGAGGATGCTCCTCCCGACGACAACGACCCGCTTCCCCTCCGCCCGTACGCCATGGCGCTCGAGCAGCGCACAAATGCCGAGGGGCGTGCAGGGGATGAACCGGGGCTTGTCCGACGCGAGGCGCCCGATATTGTACGGATGCAGCCCGTCGACGTCTTTCGCCGGCGAGATGCTCTCGATGATCTGCTGCTGGTCGATATGCGGGGGAAGCGGCATCTGCACGAGAATGCCGTCGACTCCCGGATCCGCGTTGAGGCGATCGAGCCGATCGAGGAGAAACGCGGGTTCCACCGTCGTCGGCAGTTCGATGAGCGACGATCCGATTCCGCAACGGGCGGCGGCGGTCACCTTGCTCTTGACGTATGCCTGCGATGCGGGATCCTCGCCGACGATGACCACCGCGAGGAAGGGTGGCCGGCGGCTCTTCGAGAAATCGGAGGTCCCCGCCGCGACTTCCGAGAAAATCGTTTCCGCGACGGCTTTCCCGTCGATCAGTTTTTCCGGTCCGCAGCTCATGCCTGCTCCTCGCGTATTTCGATCTCCTCTCGAACGCGCACGACCTCGCGGGCGCGCCCCGTGGCCTCGTCCACGTCGACGAGGAGCCCCCCGATGCAGGCGGCGCCGTCCGCCACCTCGAATCGCACGGGAAGCGCGCGCATGAACCGCTCGATAACCTGCTCCTTGCGGACGCCGATCACCGAATCGATCGGCCCGACCATTCCCAGATCGGTGATAAAAGCTGTGCCGCCCGGCAGCACCCGCTCGTCCGCGGTCTGCACGTGCGTGTGCGTTCCGACGAAGGCGCTCACGCGCCCGTCGAGATATGCCGCGAGCGCCTGCTTCTCGCTCGTCGCCTCCGCGTGAAAATCGACGAGAACGATTTTCACTCCCGGCGGGATGTCGTTGAGAATCGCGTCCGCGCAGCGGAACGGACAGTCGATCGGGGTCATGAAGGTTCGCCCCTGAAGGTTGATGACGGCGTACGGCGTGCCCCGCGTCTCCTTCACGGCGAATCCCTTGCCGGGCACTCCCGGGGGATAGTTCGCCGGCCGCAAGAGATCTTCGCGCGAATCGAGAAGCGCCAACCCTTCGCGCTTGTCCCAGACGTGGTTGCCGCTCGTCATGATGTCCACGCCGCAGGCGGCGACTTCGTCGATGACCTTCGGGGTGATCCCGAAGATGCCCGCGGCGTTCTCGACGTTGCCGATGCAGAGATCGACCGCATAACGCGCCTTGATCCCGCCCAGGCCGGCGGCGAGCGCCTGCCTGCCCGACTTCGAGATGATATCGCCGAGAAATAGGATACGCATACGTTGCGACGCGCTCACCGCGCGTAATCGACCGCCCTCGTTTCCCGCACGACGACCACTTTGATCTGGCCGGGGTATTCCATGTCTCCTTCGATCTTGCGCGCGATCTCGGAGCACAGATCCGCCGCTTGCGAATCGTCGATTTTCTTGAAGTTCACGAGAATCCTGATCTCGCGCCCCGCCTGGATCGCATACGATTTCTCGACGCCTTCGAAGGCATCGGCGATCTTCTCGAGTTTTTCGAGCCGGCGGATATAATTCTCGAGCGTTTCGCGCCGCGCGCCCGGGCGAGCCCCCGAGATGGCGTCCGCGGCCGATACGAGATGCGTGATCATCGACGTCGCTTCCACGTCCTCGTGGTGCGCCGCGACGGCGTTGATGATCTTTTCGTTTTCGCCGTACCGTTTCACGAGCTCCCCGCCGATCGTGGCGTGGCCCCCCTCCATCTCGTGATCCGCGGCCTTTCCGATATCGTGAAGGAGTCCGGCGCGCTTCGCGATGACGCCGTCCGCGCCGAGCTCGCCCGCGAGCAGACTCGACAGGTACGCGACTTCCTTCGAATGCTGCAGCACGTTCTGCCCGTAGGAGGTGCGATACTTGAGCCGGCCGAGAAGCTTCACGAGCTCCGGATGCAGCCCGTGAATATTGAGCTCGAGGCACGTCTGCTCGCCGATTTCGCGAATCTCCTCGAGGAGCTCCTTCCTCGTTTTCTCGACGACTTCCTCGATGCGACCGGGATGGATGCGACCGTCCTTGACGAGCTTCTCGAGAGAGAGGCGTGCGACCTCTCGCCTGATCGGATCGAATCCCGAGAGAATGACCGCTTCAGGAGTGTCGTCGATAATCACGTCGATGCCCGTCGCGCTCTCGAACGCCCTGATGTTGCGCCCCTCGCGGCCGATGATGCGGCCCTTCATCTCGTCGCTCGGAAGATCGACGACCGAAACGGTCGATTCGACGACGTGATCGGCCGCGCACCGTTCGATCGCGAGCGTCAGTATCTCGCGGCTTTCCTTGACGGCGTT
Organism: Candidatus Krumholzibacteriota bacterium; assembly: GCA_041309505.1. GTDB lineage: Bacteria > Krumholzibacteriota > Krumholzibacteriia > Krumholzibacteriales > Krumholzibacteriaceae > SSS58A. Next base: position 6,717 of record JBFYZM010000289.1, on the reverse strand, counting down.
GCGCTCCGCCTCTTCGCGGATGTCCCGTATCTTCTTCGCCGCCTCGTGTCTCGCCTCGCTTTCGAGATTCGCGATGAGGAGCTTCTTCGCGTCATCCTTGCTCAAGCCCGCCATTCTCTCGAGCTTGTCGTTCTGCATCTGGAGCACGCGGTTGAGATCCTCGTGTTTCTCGGCGACCGCTTGCAGCTTTCCGTCGAGGAGCTTCTGGCGGTCGCCGATCTCCTGCTCCCGGTTCTCGAGGTAATCAACCTTCCTGTTGATGTTCTGCTCTTTTTCCTCGAGACGGCGCTCCTGTTTCTTGAGCTCCTGACGGCCCTCCTGCGTTTCCTTCTCGAATCTGAGCTTCGCCTGGTACCACTCGTCTTTCGCTTCGAGAATCGCCGCCTTTTTCTGCGTTTCGGCCTCCCGCTGGGCTTCGGCGATGATGTTCTCCGCGAGCTTCCTCGTATGCTTGAGATGGCTCTCCGAGACCTTCTTGTTTATGAGCCAACCCGTGACAAGGCCGATGAAAAGAACCACTATCCCGGCCGACGTGAAAAAGAATACACCTTGCATAGTTTATCACCCGATCCTCGATCGGGGATGCTCACCTCCGCGTGACTCGAGTCAACGTCCCTGCGTGGCTGCAACCGCTTTGAGATATGATGAATTGAATGTCCGAAAGGCGGGAGATGCGGGAGCGTGAGAGCTGCGATAATAATTCCCCACGCTGTGCCGTGTGGTAAAGCCCCTTTAAAGCCGGAAACACAAGGTGGAAATCCGCATGACCGTTTCTGCGATCCCGGTCGCGCCGGGCTTGGCATCGGCGGCCAGATATAGGATTTCCGGGCTAAAGGTGTTGGCTAAAAATTTGCTTCTCCATCACGAGCACGGTAGGGAATTTTTCGTTCCGCGTACAATGACCTTCTCCTCACGGTCCTCTGATTTCCGGCCAACACCCCAGGGCAAGGAGGATTATCGTTCAACGCTGATCTTGCTATCAAGGAGCTCGCCCAAACGCGCAGCCTTTCCCTCGAGTTCCGCCTCGATCTTTTCGCGCTCCTCGCGCTCCTGGCAGAGCTCGTCCGTGATATTGAGAGCAGCTAATATGGCGATTCGCGACTGTGACATGATACCGCTCGAATGGGCTATTTCCCTCATCTTCCGGTCGACGTATCCAGCTATCTTATGAATATACTGAGGGTTTCCCACTCCCTTGATTTTATACTCTTGACCAAAAATCTCCACTTTTTCAGTGCTCTTTTCGGTCATCGGGTTGCCTTTCAGAATCAACGCTGAACCTTTCGCTTCCGCCTTATCCTCCCGGGTACCCACCGTATTCAACCGGCGATGAATCAGATATCGAGCTGATCCAGTTTCGCCAGCATCTCCTCTACCTTTCCTTTTATCTCCTCTCTCGTTTGATCGAAATCTCCTGTCTTTTTCTTTTCGGTCCGCAAGATTTCGAGTTCCTTCGTTAAATCACCATTACTAATATACAACGAATCTATTTTTTCTTTCAACTCTTTATTGATCTGCTCAAGCCTCGATCTTTCCTCTTTCAGCCGGGTGATATGCTCCGCCGCCTTCGTGATCTTCTCCTCGAGCATATCCAGGTTGATGGTTCCGGTTCCAGCCATGCGCCGTTCCTCCCCTATTCCGTTCTCAGCGTCGCCCCGAGCTCTCGTTCGAGGGCGCCGATTACTCTCTGAATTTCCCGGTCCACCGCGATACTGTCGAGGGTGCCCTCGGAAGACCTGAAACTCAGCCTGAATGTATAGCTCCGCTTTCCTTCTCCGAGTTGCCCCCCCCTATAGTAATCGAAAACTCGAATAGAATCAAGATATTGTGCCTGTTTCATGATAATATTTCTAACCTCCGCAAAGCGCACCTTGTCGGCAACGACGATGCAAAGATCCCGCTTTACCGCGGGATATTGGCTCATCGCTTCGAATCTGGGCCAGCCGGCCCCCGCGGGGGGTACGATATCGAGCCGGAGGTCAAAATAGAAAATCGGGAAATCGACATCGAAAGCGTCCGATACCCCTTTGGCGATCAAACCTCCTTCGGCGAGAACGGCGCTGCCGAGGAGCCATTGGAAAACCTGCCCTTTCCCGTCGTGCGGCTTCATCATCCGGGCCTTCTGCGCGAGCCCGAGCCGATCGAGAAGTGCTTCGAATTCCCCCTTCATGTCGAAAAAATCGCTTAGCCGGCGAGGCTCCATCCACTGGAGCGGCGCGCCGTGCCGCGCGAAAAGAGCGGTGAGGCGCAGCTCTTCGCGCGGAAGCCCCGAGCGCTCCGGCCCCGGGAGAAACGCCTTGCCCAGCTCGAAGATCCGTATCTCTTCCTGCTCCGCGCGCGTGTTCCGCCTCACCACACCGAGCAGCCCCGGCAGGAGGCTCGTCCGGAGAGCCGATTGGGCCTCGGTGAGTGGATTCGTCACGCGCATCGGATCTCCCCGCTCGTCCCGTCCTTCCCATCCCATGCGCCCGGTATCGGCGGGATCCATGAAAGAACTCGTGACGACTTCGGCGAATCCCCGCGATACGAGAAAATCGACGAGCGAGTCGTTCCTTAGGTCTTCGAACGGCACTTCGGAGAATATGGAGCACCGCGCCGATTCGTCCCGGCCGATGTTCTCGTATCCGTATACGCGCGCCGCCTCCTCCACGAGATCGATTTCCTCCATAATGTCCCGCCGGAACGTCGGGACGGAAACATGGACCGTATCTCCATACGATCGCGACGAAAGCTCGAGCCTATCGAGCAACGCCGCTAAATCGTCTCCGGCGAGCTCGGTGCCCATGACGCGGTTGGCGTGGCTCACCCTGAGAGAAACGGTCCGCCGCTCGACGCGTCTCGGATCATCCAGAGACTCCGCGCATGCTGCCGCGGGCGTGCCCGCCCCCATTTCCTGAATGAGCCGGCAGGCGCGCGCCGCCGCGTCCATCATGCCCCCGATATCCGCTTCCCGTTCGAAACGGTATGACGCCTCCGTCTCGAGCTTGAGGCGCTGCCTGGCGCTCCTGACGAGTCGCGGATCGAACATCGCGCTCTCGATGACGAGACGTTTCGTGTCGGTCTTCACCTCGGTTTCGCGGCCTCCCATCACTCCCGCGATCCCGACCGGACGCGAGTCGTCGGCGATAACGAGTATTCCGGGATCGAGCTCGCGCTCAACGCCGTCGAGCGTGACGATCTTTTCCCCTTTTTTCGCGCGCCGCACCACGATCGAATCCCTGGCGAGCTTATCCCGGTCGAAGGCGTGGAGCGGCTGCCCGAGCTCCATGAGAACGAAATTCGTCGCATCGACGATGTTGTTGATCGCGCCCAGTCCGACCGATTTGAGGAGCGCCTGCATCCACGCCGGAGAGGGGCCGACGGTGACGTCATCGACGAAGGCCGCCGTGTAGCGCGGGCAATCGCCGCCGCTTTCGATCTTCAAATTGAAATCCCGGCCCGTGGCGAGCTCGAAAAGATCGGGAAGGACGAGCTTCCGACGGTAGAGCGCCGCTATCTCGCGCGCGATCCCGAAATGGCACAGGAGATCGGGGCGATTGGGCGTCACCTCAAGATCGAATACGTACTCGGAATGCCCCAGCTTCCCCTCGAGGCTCATCCCCGGCTTCCCGTCGAAATCGAGGGACATGATGCCGTCATGGTTTTCGCTCAGCCCCAACTCCGATTCGGAGCAGATCATTCCCTCGGAAACAACGCCGCGGATCTTTGATTTCTTGATTCTGAGCCCTCCGGCGAGCACCGCTCCCTCCACCGCCACCGCCACGCGCATTCCCGCCGCGACGTTCGGCGCGCCGCACACGATGCCGAGCGGACGCGCGCCGCCCGTCTCGACCGTGCAAAGCCTCAGCCTGTCGGCGCCCGGGTGCTTCGTGACCTCGAGAACCCTGCCGAGCACGACTCCGGTGAACGGGGGAGCGAGCGATTCGATTCCTTCCACATTCACGCCGAACATCGTCAGATCCCGAGCGAGGGTCGCCGCGTCCTCCTCGATGGGAACGTATCGTTCCAACCACGAGAGGCTTATCTTCACTCGAACACCTCCCCCGCCGTTTCCGCCCAGAACTGCCGCAGGAACCGAAGGTCGTTCCCGAGGAGCCGCCGGATGTCGTCGATTCCATACTTGAGCATCGCGATCCGGTCGAGACCCAGGCCGAACGCAAAACCGGTGTATGCGTCCGGATCGTACCCCGCGTTGCGAAATACGTGCGGATGGACCATTCCCGCCCCCATGATCTCGATCCAACCGGTTCTGCCGCAAATGGAGCAGCCGGAGCCGCGGCATGCGAAGCACGACATATCGGCTTCCGCGCTTGGCTCCGTGAACGGGAAAAAATGAGGTCTGAAACGCACCTTCGCGTCGGATCCGAAAAACGCGCGCACGAAATAGGTCATGTCGTTTCGGAGATCGGCGAGCGATACGTTCCGATCGACGTAGAGCCCTTCCATCTGGAGGAACTCGGACGCATGCGACGGATCGGGCGATTCGTTGCGATACACGCGGCCGGGCACGATGATGCGAATCGGCGGCTTGTGCTTCTCCATATACCGCACCTGCACCGGCGAGGTCTGAGTCCTCAGAAGAATGTCCCGGTTGATATAGAACGTATCCTGCGTGTCCCGCGACGGATGATCGGCAGGAAAATTCAAAGCCTCGAAGTTGTAGTAATCCAGCTCGACGTCAGGACCTTCGGCGAGGGAGTAGCCCATTCCGAAGAAGATGCGTTTGATGTCCCGCAGTACCTGATGAAGCACGTGGCGTCCGCCGGAAAGCCCGCGCCGTCCGGGAAGGGTGGGGTCGCCCGCGAAATAATCCTCTTCGGCCGCGCCGTCGGACAGCGCGCTCTTTCGCCGCTCGTAGAGGCCGAGGATGCGTTCCCGGAGCTCGTTGACCGAATCGCCGAACGCGGGGCGTTCCTCGTTCGGCAGGCTACCGATGGAGCGCAGAAGGGTCGTTATCTCGCCCTTCCGTCCGATGAACCGGATCCTCGCCTCCTCCACAGAGTCGAGATCGACGGCCTCGGCGAAGGCCTTCTCGGCCCGCTCCGCGATTTCATCAACCCCGAAGCGGTCGGATCGCCCGCTCATTGCAGGGATTCCTTCGCAATCTCGGCGAGCTTCGTGAAGCCCGGCGCGTCGTTGATGGCGAGCTCGGCAAGCACCTTGCGATTGATCTCGATATTCGATTTCTTCAGCCCGTCGATGAGACGGCTGTAGCTCATGCCGTTCAGCCGGGCGGCGGCGTTGATTCGCGCGATCCACAGCTTGCGGAAATCGCGTTTGCGCGCGCGGCGGTCCCGGTACGCGTACACGAGGGCCCGGTTAACGGCCTCGCGCGCCGGGCGATAGAGCGTATGGCGGCTACCGAAATAGCCTTTCGCCCGCTTCAGAATCTTCTTCTTGCGGCTCTTCGATGGTACCCCATGTTTGGTTCTCGGCATACTGCGAATCCTCCTGCGGCTCGTGCAAGCCTGCTCGTGATGATATTGTCCGCCCGCCCGTTACATACCCAGCATGCGGCGGACGCGCCTCGCGTCGCTTGCCGCGACCGTCGTTCCCTTGCGCAGATTGCGTTTCCGCTTACTCGATTTCTTGGTCAGAATATGGCTCCCGTACGCCTTCGTCCGCTTGATCTTGCCGGTTCCCGTGACGCGGAAGCGTTTGTGCGCGGCTCGATTTGTCTTTAGCTTCGGCATGGCTGTTCTCTAGCCCCCTTTTCTGTCGGATCGAGGACCCAGGATCATCGAAATCATCTTGCCGACCTGTATCGCATCCTTCTCGATGAGAGCGATATCGGCGAACTGCGTGACGATACGGTCGAGGATCTTCCGTCCCATATCCATGTGCTCCATCTCGCGGCCGCGGAAAATGACGGTGATCTTCACCTTGTCCTTTTCCTGGAGAAACTTTTCCGCGTTCCGCAGCTTGAACTGGAGATCGTGCTCCTCGATCTTGGGACGAATCTTGATCTCCTTCAAATGGGTCGTGTGCTGCTTCTTCTTCGAGTCGCGCGCCTTCTTGCTCTGCTCGTACTTGAATTTCCCGAAGTCCATAATCTTGCAGACGGGAGGCCGCGACGTCGGAGAAATCTCGACGAGATCGAGACCCTGTTCCTGGGCCATCTTCAGCGCCTCCGCGGTCTGGAGGATGCCGAGCTGCTTGCCCTCGGCGTCGATGACCCGGATCTCGGGCAACCGAATCTGCTCGTTCACACGAACCCGCTTTTCTCTTTCCTTCTCCTTAATACCGCCACCTCCTGGCACTAAAACGAAAAGGGCAGGTAAAGTCTCACCCGCCCGTCGAAACCGGATTCAAGATGAAACCCTACCGATACATTAAAGACCGTAAGGTGAGGAGGCGCACGCCTCCTTCTTGTCAAATCGATTGTCGATCCTAAAGATATGTCTTTTTATCGATCTCGTCAATCAAATCGGCGATGAAGTCGTCGATTTTTTTCGCGCCTATTCTCCCTTTCTTTTTGGATCTCAGGTCGAGAACCCCCTCGGCGACCTCTCGATCGCCGGCGACCGCCATATACGGTATCTTGAGGAGCTCCGCCTCCCTGATCCGGTAGCCGATCTTCTCCTCCCGCAGATCGCCTTCCGCCCGTATTCCCGCGTCGACGAGTCTCTTGACCGCATCTCGGACGAAATCGTGCTGGCCGGGCCCGATCGGAAACACCCGCACCTGGATCGGCGCGAGCCAGAGAGGGAACTCGCC